>NZ_JBKVQF010000006.1:0-66976 GCF_046969025.1 Waltera sp.
CACCATGCTTACGGAAATAATGCTTATCCTGTAATTCCTGCGGATGAATCAGCTCCAGCATGACCGACTTTCCGCAGCGGCGGATACCGGTCATAACCTTGATCAGCTCCGTTCCACTTCGGTCCGCGTTGAGCAAAGGTCCACCGGACCTTTAGCGCCCTTGGAAAGTAAGACAACCGTCTCGACATTTGCGGTCCAGGGGAACTGGTCCACGGCCACGGCCTTGTCCACGCGGTAACCGTTCTCCAGAAACACTTCCAGATCTCTCACGAGGCTGGTGGGCTTGCAGGAGATATAAACAATATGCTCCACACCGTAGGCAATGATCTTCGGCAGTGCTTTGGGGTGGATGCCGTCTCTGGGGGGATCTAAGATGATCATATCCGGCTTCTCTTCCACTTCGTCCAGAACCTTCAGTACATCTCCGGCGATGAATTCGCAGTTATCCAGTCCGTTGGCAGCGGCATTTTTCTTTGCTGCCTCTACGGCTTCCTCCACGATTTCCACGCCGATAACCTTTCCGGCCGCCGGTGCCATGAGCTGTGCGATGGTACCGGTGCCGCTGTAAAGGTCGAACACAGTCTTGTCACTGCCGCCCAGGTCGCCCACATAATCTCTTGCCGTCTGGTACAGTACCTCCGCACTGTAAGAGTTGGTCTGGAAAAAGGAGAATGTGGAGATCTTGAATTTCAACCCCAGCAGTTCCTCATAAAAATACTCCTGTCCGTATAACAGCTCCGTACGATCACTCTGCACCACATCTGCAATGGAATCATTGGTAATATGTAAGATTCCTGCGAATTTTCCGGCTAGCTTCCTATACTGTTCCAGGGAAAGCAGCAGATCCTTAAATCCTGTGATCAGCGCATCCACATCCAAGCTTCCTTCCACCGCCGTCTCTCCCTGCCAGGGATCCTGGGAGGTCGTCACCAGTGCCACCAGAATCTCTCCGGTGCGGGATGCCTTACGTACCAGCAGGTGACGTAAGTACCCCTCATGGCTCATTCTGTGGAAAAAGCTTACCTTCGCCCGGGCAAAGTAATCTCTCACTGTCTGTAAGATCAGGCGGTAATCCGCATCCACGATCTCACAGTCCGCTACGGTCACTATATCGTAGAAGCTGCCTCTCTTATGCATGCCCAGCGCCAGCGGTCCGTCCTTGTACTCGTCTCCGAAGGAAAATTCCATCTTATTACGGTATTCATAAGCCTTCGGGCTGCCCTTGATGCCCTCAAAAGCCCAGGCTTCCTCCTGCTTGTTTAACACACTGTCCAGCAGGCGTTTTACCTGTTCCTCCTTGACTTTCAGCTGTTCTTCGTAAGGAAGAGACAGATAGGTACATCCGCCGCACAACCCAAAAAGGGAACACGTCCGGCCGGTTTCCAGAGGTGACTTTTCCGTCACCTCCAAAAGCCTTCCTTCCGCCTTCCCTTTGCGCACTTTATTCACCGAGAACTTGACTTTCTGTCCGGGCAGGCTGTTCTTGACTACAGCAGTCTCATCTCCCACACAGACGATCCCTTTGTTGGGAAAATCGACCCTTACAACAGATCCTTCATATACCTGTCCTTTTTTCATGGGTTAGTTCTCTCCTTCATCCTCGAAGAAGTCGTCATCATCCTCTTCCACGTCATCTGCTTCATCTTCGAAGTCATCCTCGAAGTCTTCCAGATAATCCTGTGCAAAGAAGAAACGGTATACAGCATAAGCCACTGCTGCAACAGCTGCTACGGCGCCAATGATCGCCAGTACCCATACCAGGACATTGCGTTCCTTCTTCTCTTCTACTTCCTTGCCCAACAGCTTGTTAAGCTTCTTCAGTTCGCTGACTTTCAGCTCATTTAATTTGTCAAGATCTACCAGATTTTCAATTCTGTTCATATTATTTACCTGCCTTTCCTGCATCTATTCGTATTTATGGATGCAAAGCATTTTGTTTTCATTCCTTTATATGATACCATATTTTCATCAAAAATACTATAGAAAAACCATATTTGAGGAAATACATTTCTTATTCTTATATTCTTATAATTTCTTACAACTGCTTTAGTTTTGCAAAAGACGCATACATAATCTTCTGCCCTGCCTGGTCGAATTCCACGGTCACCTTATAGTCTCTGGGTTCTCTCACGATATTTAGTACCGTGCCCTCGCCGTATTTGATATGGCGCACTCTGTCACCTACCTCGTAGTCCAGTTTCTCCGGTGCCTTGAACTCCGTGCCCTTCTGCAGTCCGGCCAGCTGGTTCAGTCCGCTGATGCCCTTGGAAATATAAGGTTTATCCGCCTTTGCCGTAACACGGGGTTTTAAGGTCGCCTTGGGTCTTGGATCAAAGCCGGTATTACCGAAGCCGCCAAAACCACTATCCGAGCCGGATCCAGACCGGGGAGATGCAATCGCCTCCAGTCCCATGGCACGAAGAGCTGCTTCATTGGCTCTTCTCGCCTGAAAATCTTCCAGATCATCGTCCCGGTATCTTCTGCTGGGCGGCAGGGTATTATCCAATAATTCCTTCGGAATCTCCCTCACAAAACGGCTCACCGGATTGTACTGGGTCTCCCCACGCAGCATTCTGCTCTTTGCACATGTCAGCGTCAGATCCTCCTTGGCTCTGGTGATTCCCACATAAGCCAGTCTTCTCTCTTCCTCGATCTCCAACGGGTCATCGGAAGCAATGGTCATAAAGTTGGGGAATAATCCATCTTCCATGCCGGCGAGATACACCACCGGGAATTCCAGGCCTTTGGCACTGTGCAGCGTCATGAGCAGCACCCGGTTGTCACCGTTCTCCACATTGTCAATGTCTGCCACCAGCATGATTTCTTCCAGAAATTCCGACAGAGAAGGCTCGTCGTGAGTCTCCTCATATGCGGCCGCCTTGGTGATCAATTCATCTACGTTCCCCAGACGATCCTCAGCGGATTCCTCATCCTGATCCCGCAGATATTCTGCATAATCGATCCGTTCCAGCAGAGATTTGATCAGATCCGGCAATGTATACGAAGACAATCCGCTGCGAAGTACCTCGATCAGATTCACAAATCCACGGATCTTGGTCTCCGCTCTTCCCAGTCCCTTGATCTGATCTGCTTCACACAATGCATCAAATAAAGTAATATCCTTCATCTGTGCATAGTCTGCTACCTTTTCCAAGGATGCCGCACCGATGCTTCTTTTCGGCACATTAATAATTCTGCGCAGAGCCACTTCATCCCTGCCGTTATCAATAGTTTTCAGATATGCCAGAATATCGCGGATCTCCTGTCTGGCATAGAAGTTCACTCCACCTACCACATGATAAGGAATGCCCTCCACTACCATACGTTCTTCCAGAAGTCGCGACTGGGCATTGGTACGGTACAGCACCGCACAGTCCGCATAGGCAATGCCGTCATTTTTCACCTTGTCGGCAATATCGTCCGCAATGTATTCCGCCTCTTCATAGGCATTGTCAAACTGCCTGAAATGTACCCGGCTGCCTGCTCCTTTTTCCGTCCAGAGGGCTTTTTCCTTACGGCCTCTGTTGTTACGGATCACCGCGTTGGCCGCATCCAGGATGTTCTGGGTGGATCGGTAGTTCTGTTCCAGCTTAATCACCTTTGCATCGGGATATACCTTCTCGTAGTCCAGAATATTACGGATATTGGCACCGCGGAATTTGTAGATGGACTGGTCATCATCACCTACCACACACAGATTGCGATAACCGTCCGCCAACAGACGGATCAGTTCGAACTGCGCTGTATTGGTATCCTGGTACTCATCCACCATGATATATTTGAAACGTTCCTGATAATTATAAAGTACTTCCGGGCAGCTTTTGAACAGTTCCACAGTCTTTACAATAATATCATCAAAATCCAGTGCATTACTCTTTTTCAAGGTCTCCTGATACTCTCTGTAGACCTTGGCGATCACGGATTTCTTGTAATCTCCCACGGATTTTACTTCAAATTCCCGCACATCCACCAGCTCGTCCTTGGCGGAGGAAATTTCCGATAACAGCGTCCGCTCTTTGTACATCTTCGTGTCGATGTTCAGGCGCTTGCAGACCTGCTTTATCACAGATTTCTGGTCATCCGTATCATAAATGGTAAAATTCGTATCATAGCCCAACCGGTCAATATGTCTTCTGAGGATCCTCATGCAAGTGGCATGGAATGTCGCTACCCATACCTGATCCGCACCGAAACCTGCGATCTGATCCACACGCTCCCGCATCTCCTGGGCTGCTTTGTTGGTAAAAGTGATGGCCAGAATGTTCCATGGATTTACTCCCATCTCATCGATCAGATAAGCCACTCTGTGGGTCAGGACACGGGTCTTGCCGCTTCCTGCGCCCGCCAACAGAAGGAGCGGTCCTTCCGTATGAAGCACCGCTTCTTTTTGTTCTTTATTTAAGGTATCATAAATACTCATGAATTACGCATTATCCCTTTCATTAAATTCCTGCAAAAACTTTCGGAAATCATCGATTGGCATAGGCTTTGCATAAAAATAGCCCTGTACGATGTCACAGTCCGCCAGACGCAGCATGTCTAACTGTTCCTTCGTCTCCACCCCCTCTGCCAATACCTTGAAGCCGAGATGCTTCAACATTTTAGTCAGATATTTGATAATTGTCAATGCCGTTTCTTCCCGTTCGCTGTTCATGGTGTCATCCAGGAACTGCTTGTCCAGCTTCACCGTATCCACCGCTACCTTGGACAACAGATTCAGGGATGAATAACCGCTGCCGAAATCATCTACTGAAATCTCTACCCCTTTATCCCGGAGAGTCTCCAGATTGTTGGTCAGTTTATTTAGATCCGACATGAAAACAGATTCCGTCACTTCCACTTCCAAAAGTTCACTGGGTACTTTGTAGTCTTTCAGGCGTTTTAAAATATTCGGTACGAAGTCTGTATATTCATTATGCCTTCTGGAAAAATTCACCGAGATCGGCACCACTTCTTCTCTCTGCGCCAAAGCATCCTGCAAATATTCCAGTACCTGATCCAGAATGGCAAAATCCACCTTGGTCACAAATCCGTTTCTCTCAAAGACATCAATAAATCTCCCCGGCATTACCATAGAACCGTCAGCCCGGATCCATCTGACCAGTGCTTCAGCACCCACTACTTTTCCGGTGTGCAAAGAAACTTTCGGCTGCAGATAAGCCCGAAATTCCTTATTATTATATGCAGCTACCATACCAGATACGATCTCTCTGGTATTCTCCAGATTCTTACGGATCTTCTCTGTATAGATTTCCACCGCACTGTCTACCTTCTGGATCTTGCACTGTTTTCTGGCCTCATTGGCATTATCCATCATGGAAGACACCGACCAGTCATTCTCCAGGATTTCATACATTCCCGTGGCAATGACCAGATTGCACTGGTCGTAGCGGCTGTTGGTCTTCTGCACAAAAGTATTGGTGAATTCCAGATATTTGTCTCTGGCCTTCTCCACCGTATCTTCCTTCAGCACTCCCACGAAATGATCCGAAGTTACACGACAGAACAGTACGCCGTTCTGGCACTTTTCCTGCAAGGCTATCGCAAAATCATGCAGGATCCTATCTCCCACTTCATAACCGTACATTTCGTTCACATACTGGAAATTTGAAAAATCAGATGACACAAAAAACAATCCTGATTTCCCATGGGCAGCCATATAGGCCTCCAGCTTATCCACAAACTTGTTATATATCGGCAGTCCGGTCAGAGCATCATAATTCAGTTTCCGGTTCAGCTCACGCTGATCTTTCTCCGCATTCTTCAGCGTGCGCAGTCGGTTAAAAATCTGGTGAGAAATTCTGCACAGTGCATTTTTCTCCTCCTGCCAGCTTCTGTCTGTGTGGCGATTTGAGAAAATAACGCTGGCCTTTAATCCCTTAGCGGCCGTGGACATTACAATCATCACGGACTCCGCCTCTTCCTTGTAGACATCCGGAGTCTCTGACTGACGGTAGATCACAGCACCGGATTCATCGGCCTTTTTCCGGATCCTGTCCCATTCGAACACGCCGGGATTCAGGATTCTTCTGGCAAAATCTTTCTTCTCTTCACGATTCCATTGATAACGGATTGTTGGTCCAGCCTCGTTGACTTCCATACAGATCATGTCATCAATTCCAAAAAAGCTACAGGTCCGCTCACAGATCACCTTTAGTGCACTGGTCAGATTCGGCACATTTTCCAACAGATCCATGCAAAATAATACCAAATCTTCCGCACTCTCAAACTGTGCCTCTTTATGGGCAATCTCGTCCTCCTTGTTCTCTTCACTGTCCAGATAACTCTTGCCGGGCAATGCCACACCTTCCTTGACATCCAGCAGGTAATAAGCACCCTTTCCTTTGCTCTTTACCTGATACAGGGCTGCATCTGCCCACTGGAACAACAGATTGTAATCCGTCACCGTGCCGTCTGTCACCGCCGCGCCCAGGCTACAGGAAATGTGCAGCCCTGTCTTGTCATCATCATAACGGTCAGACATGCAGCGGTTCAGCTGTTTTAATTTCTCCTCCAGGTGTTCTCTGTCCATGTCCTCCACATAGAAGACAAATTCATCCCCACCGATCCGGCCTTTTAACGCCTCGGGGAAAATATTACTGAGTTCATCCGCAAAGGAACACAATACCGCATCCCCAAACAGATGGCCGTTGGTGTCGTTAATCTTCTTAAAGCTGTCCACATCCTGTACGACCAGATACCCAGTCTGCCCGCGTTTCAGGCTCTGTAGCCTGGCACCGATCTGTTGTTTGATGGTAGAATTGTTCAGCAATCCGGTCAGGGAATCTTTCTGAGATTTTTCCCGCAGTTCCCACTCTTTTTTCTTCTGGTCATCAATGTCACAGACCTTTCCCAGAACCCGCTCCGGTTCTCCCTTTTCATCATAAAAAGTCTGTCCGATGACCTTCACCCACCTGGGTTTCCCCTCTGCATCAGTCTTGCAGAGTTCGATATAAATATCCGGCTTGCCACTGCGCAGTGCTTCTGCCAGCTGTTGTTCTACCGTTTCTGTCCGGTTCCCGGCTTCTTTGAGCAGCTGATCTGTATACCCCTCCGTGATCTGCCGGGAATACAGAATTCCCTCTCCCGGACCGGCATAATACATCTTGTCATTTACAATATCATATTCGAAAATCAGATCTCCGGACATACGGATCACAGCCATCAGCTTTTCCCGCTCCCGATGCAGTTCTCTGGTGGTCTCATCCAGCTGTCTGTCCACATCCCCTGTCTGTTTTTCCTGCAATGCAACCTCTTTTTTCAATCCCATACATTTTTCTTCCATGCAGACCCTCTTTTGCTTTCTCTATACCTCTTCCACCCGGCTGAAATTCCAGACACGGAGATTGTATTCCACGATCGGCGTGTCACAGTAAATACATTTCTTGGCTCCCAGTCCCGGAAGCGGTGCTCCACAGTTCGGACAGTTCAGTCCCAGACCGGCATCCTCCTGATTCTCGATCATATCCTGATCCTGGATATAGACCAGTTCCACGTTATACTTGGCCTGTTCTTTATGCTCTTCACTGCCTCTTATTACTTTTCCGTTCTCTTTTAATGCATGAAAATACTCCACTGCCGTCTGCAGGACAATACTCTGTCTTCCCCTCTGCTTCCGGTACTGGTGGATCTCCGTTCTGTGAATATGGATATTTTCAAAGCTCTCCTTCTGGGACTGGTTCTGTAGCATTTCCAGCCGCAGTCTGAGCTGTTCTTTCAATTCTCTGGTTCCCTCCGACAACAGGGCCGGATTCTGTTTCGTAATACTCTGCAGATAGGAGGTCAGCACATTCTCCGCTCTGCTCTTCATCTCATCATAATGAAATTCCGGGAAATCCCGCATAATGGACGGCATGTACAGGTTGGTTGCGGAAGAGACCGACTTCGGTGTCATTTCCACTTCCTTTTCTCTCTGTTTCATTCCCTCGATCATGGAGTCCGTTCCGAATAACATCCGGGAGGTATCCCGCAGTTTTTTCCTGATGTTGCAATAGGCATAATAAATGATTCCTGCAAGCACCAGAAGTAATACCAATATGACGATAATTGCAATCAGATTTCCGCTCATTTATGTTTCTCTCTGTTTTTCATTCTGTTGTAATGTTTGTATAGCATAAGTTTCAGGAACGCAGGTGCCAAAGTTGCACCACATATCTGAACTGTTAACAGTTCAGCGCGCCATTCGCAAAGCCGCACTGTTACAGCAAAGTACAGCAGACGCCAAAAGGCATCCGCTGTACTGCTGTTTTGTAGAAATATTCTGCTAAGTATGTATTATACTCTGTCGTTCTCGTCAAAGGGATCACCGCACTCCGGGCAGAACTTGGGAGGATGTGCAGGATCTTCCGGCTCCCAGCCACACTTGTCGCATTTATAGATCGGTGCGCCGTCTGGCTTCTTTGCTCCGCATTCGGAACAGAACTTGCCCTGGTTTACTGCACCACAGCTGCAGGTCCAACCTGCATCGGAGGGCTTGGGTGCGCCACACTCTGAACAGAATTTGCCCCGGTTATCCGCAGCACCGCAACTACAGGTCCAGCCTAGTACCGGTGCCTGCATCTTAGGAGCCTGCCCCTGCACAGGTGCTGCCTGTGCCTGCTGCATACCCATACCATTCTGCTGTGCATCCATCTGGTACAGTTGGCCGGCATTAATACCACCTACCATATTCGCCATGTTCATACCGGCAAATGCCATCATAGGTCCTGTAGAAGTATTAGATGCTGCCATCTTCATAGCTTCGGCCTGTGCAGCAGTCATGGTAGCTGCAGCCATTCCGGTATTGCGCAGTACTGCGGTTCTCTGCAGATCAGCAATAGTCTTCGCATCCTCATCGGGAATCTTTGCAGAGTTGATATTGATAGTAACGATCTCGATACCGCGAAGCTTGGTCCACAGATCGGAAAGTTCATCTTTTAAAGCCTCCGTCAGTTCCTCAGTGTGTGCGGGAATCTCACTGGGACGGACGCCTTTTGCGGAGATCTTGGCCAGTGCGGGCTGCAATGCAGTCAACAGTTCTGCCTTCATCTTCGCTACCAGTTCACTTCTGGTGTAGGACTCTGTTACGTTACCACATACATTCTTGTAGAATAACAGAGGATCTACCAGATGGAAGGAATATTCACCGTTACAACGTAAAGAAGTATCCAGATCCAGTCCGATATTCTGATCGATCACACGGAAAGGAATGGGGCTTGCAGTACCAAAGAGATTGTTCATGATCTCCTTAATATTAAAAAAGTAGATTCTCTGATCCTTTGCCGCATTACCTCCGAAGGTAAAACGCTTCCCGATATTGGAAAATGTATTCTTAACGCTCTCACCAAGATTTCCGTAGAACAGGCTGGGCTCGGTGGAAGAATCATATACGAATTCACCTGCATCGGCACAGAACTCTACAATTCCGCCCTGATCCACGATGATCATACACTGTCCTTCGTTGACTGCCACGATAGAACCGTTGGAGATAATGTTCTCCACACCCTTGGTGTTACTGTTACGTCCATTGGTTACACGCTGCTGTCCTTTTACTACCAGCACATCATTGGAAAGGGAATCACAATAGAAATACTCTCTCCACTGGTCAGCCATCATGCTGCTGACTGCATCTTTCGCTGCTCTGATTAAACCCATTACCGCACCTCCGTTTTTATATGAAAAATCTGTTCTTTTTCACATCTCTTATATTTTAGCAAATTTTACACATTCCCTCAACTGCTTTTCGTAAAATATCGTCATTTTTCCTTTACAATGTGCCGTTTTTCTACTAAACTGTGATACTAGAGATGTTTGATTAAACTATAATATAAAAGGGTTGAAAGAAAAATGGGTAAAAAAGCTACAAAAGCCGCTGATAATATGTACTATCTCGCACGTTGCGAAGCCGCTGAGACGAATGCGGACTTCAGCAGCCGGGAAAAAGCCGCCGAACTGGTGGACATCGACCGTACCAGACTGGCCAGGATCGAACTGGACACCATTGTTCCCTATCCCGAGGAAGTCAAGGCCATGGCCAAGGCCTACAATACACCGGAGCTTTGCAATTCCTTCTGTGCCAGGGAATGTCCTCTGGGCCGCAGCAGTGTATCGGAAGTCGACATTGTGGACTTTGACCGGCTGGCATTGAAGGTACTGGGTTCCTTAAAAGATATCGACACCCTGCGGGCTTCCCTGATTGCCATCTCCGAGGACGGCATCATCTCCGAAGATGAGCGCCCGGCCTTCCAGGATATTCTGGATTCCCTGGAGAAGATCAGTACCAATGCCAAAGCTTTGAAATTATGGGCCATCAAAAATATACACATCAAGGAGGAGGACGTCTGATCCTCCCCCTTTTTATCCTATTTTATTCTGCTTATCTTGCCGTTGCTTTCTCTGCGAATTCCGTAGTTACCAGTGCCTCGTAAGGTACTCTCTCTTTCAGTACATCCGAGTCCTCCAGAATATTCTGCAACAGGTCAAAGGCATCTTTATGGAAGATCAGATCCTCTTTCCAGGTATCCTGTTCCTGATATCTGGCAACAATAGCTGTCAATGTGTCACTTTCGGTCTCGGCAAACTGGGGTGCAATACACTTGGCAATTTCCTCCGCACTATGCTCCTGTACATAATCCATACCCTTTTGCAGAGCATCGGTAAATGCCTGGATAATCTCCGGATTCTTTTCCAGGTAACTCTTCTTTGCTGAAAAAGAGGTATAAGGAACATAACCGGACTCCTCCCCCAGAGAGGCCACCACATAACCGTCACCCTTTTGTTCCAACAATGTGGCATGAGGCTCGAACTCAATGGTAAAATCTCCCTGTCCACCGGAAAAAGCTGCTGCCGTGGATCCGAAGTCAATGCTCTGGTCAATGGACAGATCCATGTCCGGATCAATATTGTTCTTCGTCAGGATATATTCAAACACCATCTCCGGCATTCCACCGGCTCTGCCACCCAGAACCTTGGACCCCTTCAGCATATCCCAGGAAAAATCATCGATGGGTTCTCTGGCCACCAGGAAATTTCCCGCCCGCTGGGTCAGTTGGGCAAAGTTCACCACATAGTCTTCCGTTCCTCCGGCATAAGTGTATATGGTGCTCTCGCTGCCCATAAAGCCGATGTCTGCCTCCCCGGTCAATACCGCCGTCATGGTCTTATCCGCACCGAATCCCGTCACCAGTTCCAGATCGATCCCGGCATCCTCAAAGTATCCTTCTTCGATAGCCACATACATCGGTGCATAAAAAAGAGAGTGGGCTACCTCATTGAGCACCACTCTGGTCTTCTTTGGTCCGTTCGTCTGCTGTGTGCTGCCGCAGCCCGTAATCGTAGCTGCTGCAAGCACTACAAACAATACTGCTACCGTTACTTTCCTTCTTTTCATAATCGTTCATCCTCCCTGAAATTACATATTTATTCTATGTAACCTCAGGGAAAACGTTCCGGGTAATTACAGATTTTCCTTGATCTTGTCGATCATCTCCTGGTACTCCACATCAGTCAGAAGGGTCTTGCCGGGGTTCATCTCAAAGGTTCCGCCCCACTCGAAACCGTCCTTGTACTTCGGGCACAGATGCATGTGCAGATGACAGCCGGTGTCACCGTAAGCGCCGTAGTTTAATTTATCGGGATGGAATGCTGCATGAATAGCTTTGGCTGCATGAGCCACATCCTCGAAGAATAATCTTCTCTCTTCCTCGCTGATGTCCACGACCTCGCTGACATGGTCCTTATATGCCACGATACATCTGCCGGGATGGCTCTGCTCCTTGAACAGGATCAGGCTGCTTACCTTCAGATCACAGATAAAAATACCGAACTTGTCTAACAGTTCTCCTCTCATACAATATCCACAATTTGCGTCTTTCATTTGTTCTCCTATCTGCCCTCTTACGGGGCCTGCCGTCTGTGGCTTAAATTCTTGTCCGGTCTTGCCGGCCAGGATCAGCTATAATGTTATGTTGATCAGCTTACGGATGTTCTCCGGATCATAGTTCAACACCAGTTCCTTCGGAAATTCCAGTTCCCGCATCAGCTGCTCTGCATCATCAAATGCTCCGATGGCAAAGCACATATGGCTGTCCGTTCCCATTATAACAGGCTGATCATACTTCATGCAAGTCTTTAACAGCTCTGTAATATTTTCTCTGCCTCCTTGTCTGGCCGACTGGGGATTCAGGGATGAATTGTTCACTTCCAACACCGCCTGTGCCTGTCTGGCCTCTCGCACCAGTTCGTCATAATCCAACGGAAATCTGCCGTCATCGGGATGCCCAAGTATTTTCACATAAGGATTCTGAAAAGCTCTGACAGATGCCAGTGTATTCTCCTTGCGGCTTCCCGCAGTAAAGGCAAAGGGATGAATGCTGGCAAGGGCATAATCCATTTTCTGCAGATAGCGCTCTTCCAGATCCAGTTCACCGTTTGTACTGCAGATATTTGCTTCTACGCCGCATAGCAGGCGCAGACTTCCATCTGGCTTCGGTATTACCCGGCCGGTGTTCTCTTCTCTGTCATATATTCTGGGAATCACTTTATAATTACTGAAAAAGAAATTATGCGGGCCTCCCGGGGAAGTCGGTCCGTGCTCACTCATTCCCAGGTACTGTAAGCCCATTGCCAATGCAGCATCTATATTCTCCAACAAGGTACTATACGCATGCCCTGCTGCCAGAGTATGCGTATGAAGATCCATGATTGCTTTCATTCTATTGTCCTTTTACTTTCCAAAACGGTCTAATTCTTTTTCTTATGAGCTTCCTTCTCCGGTTCCTGTGCTTTCATCGTATCTGCCAGATCCGCTACCAGCTGTTCCACAATCATCTTCTTCATATAGACATCAAAGCTCAACAGGCAGATCAGGGCAAATTTCTGTAAAAACTCCTGCTCTTCTCCGGTCACTTCGGTAAAGGAATCCTCTGCTCTGCGGAATTTCTCCACAACATCCTTTTTCAGATCCTCCAGCTGTTCCTTCTCCAACACCACCACTTCCTTGTAGACGCTCTCCAGGTCAAAGACCTGTCCGTTCTGAAAATAGCGGTCAGTAAGGGGCTTAAGCAGCGTCTGGATCTCATTCATGGGAATGATCCCTTTATAATAGTAGATAAAAATAAGAAGCAGCACATGCTCTTTGGAATATTTCTTCTTCACCGGCGGCGGCAGCAGATCATTCTTCGCATAATTGTTGATCATGGTCTTGGTCAGGATGCGGTCTTCGGTCTGGGGCCGCACTGCGGAACGCAGCTTACGATCCATAAAGGTCAGTACCTGATCCATATACAGATCAATATTCGGAATATCTTCCGACTTGATATATTCTACTTTCTCCAGACTCTGTAAGATCATCTGAAGTAATTCTTCTGTTGTTGCTGCCATAATGTTCCTGCTGTCCTTTCCGTGAGGTAGTTTCCAAAAATATTGACTCGAGAACCCGTGCTTCGCACTCTGCTGTCTGCTTCGCAGACGGTTCTCTCGTTAATGCATGCAAGAAAACAAATGCTCGCTCTGCGAGCGCTTGTTTTCTTTTGCATTCATTATATAGTATTCAAAACTACATGTCAACAGTTGCACATTTCCTCTGTTCTCTGAATTTATGAAGATTTTATAACTATTTTGTTTCACTCCTTTACTTTACAACTTTAGTATGTTAAAATACTAATAGTTGCGTTGTATTGATTACAACTATGGAAAGGTGTGTCGCTAATGAATAAAAAAATCAAAACGGACGCTGTAGATTCCCTTTTTGATGCGGTGTTGTGTCTGCAGTCCCGTGAGGAATGCTACAGTTTCTTCGAAGATCTGTGTACTGTCAACGAACTGTTGTCTCTGTCCCAACGGTTCGAAGTGGCTGCCATGCTGAAGGACGGCAAGACATATCTGGAGATTGCCGAGAAGACCGGAGCTTCCACCGCCACCATCAGCCGCGTAAACCGTTCTCTGAATTACGGCAACGACGGTTACGAGCTGGTCTTTGGACGTATGGAGAAAAAGGAAACGGAACAGAATTCTTAACTTAATGAATAAAAACAGGAGCACTCAAAAACGGCGCTCCTGTTTTTATTTTATCTTTTATTCTTCTTATGCTTCGCTTGTATTGGCTGCTGTTGTTTCCGCAGCTGGAGTTTCTGTCTTCTCCACCGTCTCTGCTGTCTGTGAAGTCTTCTGATTTTCTCTCTTTTCTTCCTCTTCCACTTCCTTCAGAGCTTCTGCGATGGCTGCCTTGGCACTCTTGCGTCCTGCCCGGACCGCTTTGGCCGTTCTGGCTTTACCTTTTCTGTCAGGAACTGTCTGGTTCATATCGATTTTTCCCTGGAATACGGCATGTTCATCAATAACGATCACCTTTGTGGCAATGTCCCCCAGCACTTTGGCCGAAGCTGTCAGTTCCGCTTTCTCCGGTGCAGTGATATTTCCGGTCACTTCCCCGCCGATCAGAACAGATGCAGCCTGTACATCTCCTGTGACTATGCTTCCGGCTCCCAGGATCAGGTTGCCTGTCACCGTCACGTTACCACCAATCTTACCGTCAATTCTTGCGGAACCGTCCAATGTAAAATCTCCGGTCAACTCCGCTCCGGCACCGATCAGTGTGCTCATTTTTGTATCTGCATTCTTTTTTCCTAACATGTATCTTCCAAACCTTTCTGCAATCAACCACTGATTGCCAGCATATCCATAGGATTAATATAGCTTCCGTCTTTCTGCATCTGGTATCCCAGATCCGCGTTATCTTCGCCGATGACAAACAAGGTAGTTCCCTGTACTACGGAATCCCCCACATTCACTGTGGTATCTCCTTTATTCCGATAGATGGTGACATAACCGTTGCCATGATCCACCCACACGCTGTGTCCGTAGATCTCGTCATCATTTATGGCAATGACCGTACCGCTGGCCGCCGCCACAACCGTAGTTCCCACCGATGCATGGAATATGCACATGGGATCGCCCTCACTTACTTCCTCCATGGATGCAGAACCCGTCAGAGGGAATTCCGTAGGAAGGCTCTGCTTTTCCAGAGTTGCTGATAATTCGCTCTCACTCTGTACCTTCTGGCTTACGGTGTCGCTTAAGATCTGTATCTCTTCCGCCTGTTCCGTCACCTGCTCTTCCAGCTTACTGTTCTGCTCGCTCAGTGTCTTGTTCTCTTCCTCCAGTGCCATAACCTGTTCATGGCTCCGTCTACTGGCGTTCTCCCAGAGCTGTCCCTCGTAGACAAAATAGCCGATCACTCCGCCGACCAATACACACAACAGAAGTACCACGACTTCCACGATCCATGCACGTACACGGAACTGCTTTACATTGGCATCTGCTGCGTCTGACGTAAGAATCAGCACATGGTTCAATCTTCGCTTATGTTTACGTCTTTTCATAGAGTCACCTCCGCTAAATATCAACCCATTTTACCACAGGAAAGCTCTTACAGCAATCATTTCTTAACATTTTTGTAATATTTTCCCAAGATTTTCTTCATTTATTCGTATTTAAAAGGGAATTGCCTATAAATTTTTGTGCAATTTTACAGAATCGTCTATTTACTTTTACTACCTGCTGTGCTATGATGCACTTGCTGAGACAATGTTGTATACATTGCAAAAAGTAAATGACAGCAAAGAATTTGTGGAGGTATCTATTATGAACAAAGGTACAGTTAAGTGGTTCAACAATCAGAAGGGTTATGGTTTCATCTCCGATGAATCCGGCAAGGATGTATTCGTACACTACAGCGGTCTGAACATGGACGGTTACAAGACCCTGGAAGAGGGCGCAGCCGTTTCTTTTGATATCGTAGATGGAGAAAAGGGACCTCAGGCTGTTAACGTAACCAAACTTTAATCATAAACGAAAAATAGAAAGATCCGCAGGCGCTATCACATGATAGTTCCTGCGGATCTTTCTATTTTTCTCTGCACACTGTCAGTACATCTTCCCATTTCATGCTGCCGCCGAAGAGATCCAGTGCACTCCCGATGGTCACATTCATCCGGTTCTGCCCCAGTTTTTTTAACAAATACAGATCTTCCATGGAGTGAACACCACCCGCATAGGTGATTGGATTTCCGGTATAATTTCCAATAAACTTTACCAGTTCCTGTTCAATTCCCCGGGCCTTGCCTTCCACATCCACGGCATGGATCAGGAATTCATCACAATAGACAGATAATTTTTTAAGTAGTGCCTCATCCACTGCTTCTTCTGTCAGCTTCTGCCAGCGGTCAGTCACTACCAGATACTGCTCTCCCGCACGCTTGCAGCTTACATCCAGCACAAGGTGCTCTTTTCCGATGGACTGGACCAGTTTGTCCAGTCTGTCATAGTCGATCCGTCCCTCCCTGAACACATAGGACGTCACGATCACATGGGAGGCCCCTGCTGCCAGATACTCTGCCGCATTCTCCGCCGTGATGCCTCCTCCGACCTGCAATCCTCCCGGATATACACGCAGGGCCGACAATGCCTGTTCCTTCGTTGCCTCATAATAAGGGCTGTCCGAGGCATTCAATAAAATAATATGTCCGCCTTTTAAACTGTTTTTCTGATACAGTTTTGCATAAAAGGCAGCGTCCTGTTCTGAGACAAAGTTCTCCTGCGCCCGATCACCGAGATCTTTTAAGCTCCCACCGACAATCTGTTTTACTTTTCCGTTATGAATATCAATACAGGGGCGAAATTCCATCTTTTTCCTCGTTTTCTTCCAAATGATTTTTATTTTTTTGAATTATTTTCTAAAATCCGCACATACTACCCTCAAGCCGACCACCTTTGGTTCGGACTGAATATCCCTGACGGGCATCTTGAAATGGAGGACATTATGAAAAATAAGACAAATAACGTAACATCCCACATCGGGAAAAAATTACTGGTTCTGGGCATCATCACAGTCTACCTGTGTATGGCGACCGCCTGTGGCACCAACAAGAACAACAATAACTCCGGCAGCATGGCTGCCTCTCCTTCTCCGTCCACCTCTCCTGCTGCTCAGGGGAGCACAGAGGCGCAGACCACAGAGACCGGAACTGCCGCTACCGACAGCACTATGGGTGACATGAACGGCAACGGTAACACCGTAGGAGAAAATGATTCCATGCTGGACAATGCAGGCAATGCCATCGGAGAAGCCGGTGATACCGTAGGCAATATCGTGGACGATGCCGCAAACGGTGTCTCCGATATCACCAACGACCTGGTAGGCAACGGTAATGATACTGCAGGTAACAACAATTCTACCACTGCCACCACCGGAGCCGGCCAGAGATAAGTTATACCTCTTCCATGATCGTACCTTCCCGGTAAGCCTCCAGGAGTTCTTCCAGATAGAAGATATTCTCCTGGATCTCCTTGCCGGTATCGGTATCGGCCACCAGTTTTCTGCGGGGGAAATTCTCCACCACCACGGAATCCGAGAAAATATCCGATTCCTTGATGATCGCCGCTTCCGTAGATTCAAAAGGTTCATGGGCTACCAGACGCATTCCTCTGGAATTACATACCAGCGTATATCCCGCAATTCCCGTCTTTTTCTGATATGCTTTGGAAAAGCCACCGTCGATGATCAGCAGCTTACCGCCGCATTTGATGGGTGATTCCCCATGGATCTGTTCCACGGGCACATGACCATTGACGATATGGGCATCGGCCTTGTCCAGACCGAATTCCTCTAAGATTCTGCCGATGACTTCCTCATTTTCCAACAGCTTATAGTAACTGTTTTTCTCTTCTATATGAGTCTCCTTATCCTTCAGGAAATACCGCTCAAAGGTAGCCATTTTTGCCTTGCCGAACACCGGGGAACCGGGGCCCGCCCAGATGTACCAGATCATATCCTGTCCAAGAGCGCGCTCTTTGGCTTCCTTGGCATAATAACCTCTTCTGGCGTAATATTCCAGAATGTCGTACAGTGCTTTTCCGCAATACTCTTTTCCGCAGATCTCCACCTGCATGAAACTGCCGTCCGGATTCAAGGGGACACAGCCGTGATACAACAGATTGCCGTTGTAAATCTTGTACATGCCGCCCTTGGAAAACAGAAATTTTACATGGCGCTGCAGTTTCTCACAGCGCATGAACACCTGCTGCAGGCGCAGCATGACCTTGCTCTCTTCCTCCGTGAGTTCGTAAGGATGTACAGGATCCACCGTAGGGAAATCCACGTCTTTCATGGGATATTCTTTGCCGTCCACACAGATCGTCTTTTTCTCGAAATCGATCCGATGCAGCAGCATCCGGTCTTCCATATGGAACTCCGGGTGTCTCATGATCAGCTGTCCTTCCAGCTTGAACTGCAAGATAGCAATTGCTTTATGCATCTTGGTGTCCAGCCCGAGATCCTTGGTATTGTAATCGGTATTGAACTTGATGGTAAAGGCATCGCAGTTGGTATTCTCATAAGTTTCCAGTGCAAATGTAGCCAGAGGCAGCAGGTTGATGCCGTAGCCATCCTCCAGAGTGGCGAGATTACCGTATCTGGCAGACATTCTGACCACATTGGCGATACAGGCCAGACTTCCGGCCGCCGCGCCCATCCACACCATGTCATGGTTGCCCCACTGGACATCCACGGAATGGTATTCGCACAAAGTATCCATAATAATATGAGGGCCGGGACCTCTGTCGTAAATATCACCGACGATATGCAGATGATCGATGACCAGCTGCTGGATCAGGTGGCTTAACGCAATAATAAACTGCGGCGCTCTGCCGATGCGGATGATAGTATGGATGATCTCATTATAGTATGCCTCTTTGTCCTGGATTTCTTCCTTCTCCGTGATCAGTTCTTCGATGACATAGGCGAAATCCTTCGGCAATGCCTTTCTGACTTTGGAGCGGGTGTATTTGGAAGAGACACGTTTGATGACCTGTACCAGACGATGAAGGGATATTTTGTACCAGTCCTCCAGATTGTCCTCTTCTCTTTCCACGATCTCCAGTTTGCTCTCTGGATAATAGATCAGGGTTGCCAGGCTTTTTTTGTCCTTGTTGCTGATGGTGTTGCCGAATTCCTCGTCGATCTTGCGGCGTACGGAACCGGAACCGTTTTTCAGGACATGGTTGAACTGTTCGTATTCTCCGTGGATATCCGTCAGGAAATGTTCCGTACCTTTGGGGAGGTTCAGGATGGACTGGAGGTTGATGATCTCTGTGGAGGCCGCCGCTATATTTTTGTATTGGTGTGAGAGGGTCTTTAGAACCTTCTGTTCCATTTCGTTCATGAAATTCAACCTTTCTACGTTACTTCACGAAGCGAACGGATACCATGCCTCGGTGTAAGGTCTCCGAGTGTGAATTTTCTAGGAAAAGTGATTCATTTGTTCTACTTAACACGGGCACGCCTACACGCACCATCCGTAGTGCGGATCGGCTGTCGCAAACATCGTGTTTGCTCCACCCTGTTCTTCAACACTTTTCAAGAAAATGTCAACACTCTACGACAAACATCATCGCCATGGCATCCATCCACTTCGTCAGTTCATGACTTTACCAGGTAATTACATCGCTGCATTGATAACATCAGACATGTTGTACATGCCGGCGGGCTTGCCTGCCAGGAACTTGGCTGCCTGTACGGCGCCTTTACCGAAGACAGCTTTGGAGTAGGCGGTGTGGGAGAAGGTTACAACTTCGTCTGCCCCGGCGAAGATCACATCATGGTCACCGACGATGGTGCCGCCTCTGACAGAGCTGATGCCAATTTCTTTCTTCGGTCTCTGCTCTCTGCGGTTGCTGCGGTCATAGACATATTCATACTCACCGTTAAATTCCTCGTTGATGGAATCCGCCAGTGCCAGTGCGGTGCCGCTGGGAGCGTCTACCTTCAGATTGTGGTGCTTCTCCACAATCTCCATATCGAAGCCTGCGTTGGCCAGCACTCCGGCAGCTTCTTTCAAAAGCTTTAACATCAGGTTGATACCTAAGGACATATTGGCGGATTTTAAGATGGCCACCTTTTTTGCTGCTTCGTCTACTTTCGCCAGCTGTGCCTCGGACAGACCAGTGGTGCACAGCACGCAGGGAAGCTTTTTCTCCACGCAGTAATCCAACAGCTTGTCTACTGCCACGGCTGCGGAGAAATCAATGATTGCATCTGCAGCCACATCACATTTGTAAATATCTGTGAATACAGGGTAGGGATTGTGTCCATCGTCTCTGGCATCGATTCCCGCCACCAGTTCCATATCGGGGTCCGCTGCGATCAGTCCGCTGATCACCTGTCCCATTTTACCGTTACATCCATGCATGATTATTTTTACCATTTTTCTTTTCTCCCATCTATCATGATTTTTGTAATAACGATCCAGCAGCCCTCATATTCATTTGCAAAAGCGCACTATGAATCGTTACTTTTTGAAAAAAGATCCCGCCCATGACAAAAATTTCACAGGCGGGATTCTTCCACTCTTGCTCTCTATTTTCCAGCCTACAGGATACCATAATCCTTCAGGGCTTTTTCAAGCCTCTTGGCATTGGCCTCTTCCATTTCACACAGAGGCATACGGAACGCACCGGCTCCCATTCCCATCATGTTCAGTGCGGTCTTCACAGGGATCGGGTTCACTTCACAGAACAGTGCGTTACACAGATCCATGGCATCTAACTGCATCTGACGGCTACCTGCCACATCTCCGTCAAAGAACTTCTGGCAGATCTCGTGGGTCTGTGTAGGTGCTACATTGGAAAGTACGGAGATAACTCCGACTCCGCCCAGGGCCAGAATGGGTACGATCTGGTCGTCATTACCGGAATAAATATCCACAACGCCCTGTCCGATGGCTGCCAGGTGAGCGATCTGGCTGATGTTGCCGCTGGCTTCCTTGACACCTACGATGTTCTCCACGTCCTTACACAGCTTCACTACGGTCTCCGGCAGAATATTGCAGCCGGTACGGCTGGGTACGTTATACAGAATAGCGGGAACCTTCACAGAATCCGCAACGGTCTTGAAATGACGATACAGTCCCTTCTGGGTTGCTTTATTATAGTAGGGACTTACCAGCAGAATGCCGTCCACGCCGTATTTCTCCGCTTCCTGAGACAGATATACTGCAGTCTCGGTACAATTGGAACCGGTACCTGCCACTACGGGGATTCTCTTTGCAACTTTGTCCACACAGTATTTGATAGTATCCAGATGCTCCTCATGGGTCAGGGTAGATGACTCACCTGTGGTACCGCATACGATAATAGCATCTGTGCCGTTTGCGATCTGGAATTCGATCAGTTCACCGAATTTCTCATAATTGACAGATCCGTCCTCGTTCATGGGTGTGACGATTGCCACGCCTGCTCCTTTAAAAATAGCCATATGCTTCCTCCATTTGCAAAACGCCAGCGCACAATGGCGCCGGCGCTGATTATCCAAGCTTATTTGATAGCGCCCCATCTGCTCACGAGATGACAGTCATACGCTTCTTAAACGTATGCCCAAGATAACATATACAGGATACCTTATCTTTCGGCGTGTTCCCCTTTCTTCTTCCCTCATCGGTACCTGTTACCTCCGAAAAAATACTCTTGAAAAACGCAACCTCTATCTTCTTAAATATAGTTTTATGATAGCATCAACCCATGTGACTGTCAATCCCAGACCTTGAATTTTACCGTTTCAATCTTGGACACTTCATCCGCCAGAACACAGATCTCATCGTTCAGGGTGATTCCCGTCAGAATCACATCCGTATCTCCCCTGCATTCCAGTAATGCCTTCAGGTCATCTTCCGTAATAATATCCTTCTCCACCAGTCCCAGCACTTCGTCCAGGATCAGCAGATCGCATTCTCCAGTCGTCAGTACTTTCTTGGCAAAGCCGATCCCGTTACGGATGTTCTGGATCTCCTCCTGCTTCTTTTCCTCCGGTAATTCCACGAAATTACCGTCCGATTTCTCGAAACGGAACAGCTTGATCTCCGGCTCCATTCTGCGTAAAAAATCGGAATCCCCCAGTCCCTTTCCCTTCAGGAACTGAATAATAACGACCCTCTTGCCTTCTACCGCTGCCTGTACCGCTCTTCCAATCGCTGCCGGTGATTTGCCTCTGCCATCGCCGGTATAAATATAGATGCATCCTTCTGCCATTCCACACCTCATGGTCTATCTGCGTATCTGACGCTCCCTAGCTGTACACAGTTACTAATATCTATGCATTCTTTTATACCATATATTGTCACTTTTTGCAATCTTTTGTCGTTAGACGATGGATTTCTGCACCTGTGCCTCCTCCAGAAGTTCCAGTTTGCTGACGGATACCTCGAAAGCTACTCTTTTCTCCACATGCTCTTCATCCAGTTTTTTCATATATTCACGGCTCTGGATCCGTCCCCAGATCGCACAGCGCTCTCCTACCTTGAAATGCTCCGCATAACGGGCGTTACGTCCCCAACAGATACAGGGAATATAATCGGATTTTCCGTACGGACGGTTTACCGCCAGCAGCAGATCCGCTATTTCTCTTCCCAACGGTGTCTTACGATACACCGGTTCCTTACATATATATCCATCCAGATAAATCTGGTTCGTCTTCGAACTTTCTTCCATTTCTTCAATAAATTTCACTTCTCTGGCAAACACAGACAACACCAGTCTGTTCTTGCGCTCCTCATGACGATTGTAGGAACGAAACTGTCCGTTCACACACAAAAGCATTCCGACATAGCTGGCTGTCACGTCCAGTAATCTTTCTGAGACCATCACCGGTATAATGTCAAAACTGTCGCTCAGTCTCGTACATTTGATGTCCACCATGTAGAATCCTTCCCCATAGATCTCATGGCTGTAGGAAAAATTGCTTACCACTTCCCCCATCACCGTTACCTGATTGTTTTCAATAACCTTATCTGTCATTTTTGTTCTCCCTTCTACATCTTCTGACTCTTCTACAACAATCTTTATGTATTGCACTACTATTTATACTCTAAAATCCATCGTTTGAGTACTAAAACTCATCGCACAAAAGGGCAAATTACGCACAAAAGGGATTTCTTTTCCATACTTTTTCATATAGAAAACCACCAAAAACGTTGATTTTCCACGGTTTTTTCTTGCGTCCGGAAATGATAAGTGCTATACTGAAACAGTTTGAAAAAAGATTGAATCAGTTGCACGCATTTTTAGAAAGGCAAGGATTTTTATGAGACAAAAAAGAGAAGATGTCAGAAACGTTGCAATCATTGCTCACGTAGACCACGGTAAAACCACTCTGGTGGATGAGCTGTTAAAACAAAGCGGTGTATTCCGTGAAAATCAGGAAGTTGCTGAGCGTGTCATGGACTCCAACGATATCGAGCGTGAGCGTGGTATCACCATTCTGTCCAAGAACACTGCCGTTATGTATAAGGGTACCAAGATCAACATCATCGACACCCCGGGCCATGCGGACTTCGGCGGCGAGGTAGAGCGTGTCCTGAAAATGGTAAACGGTGTTATCCTGGTGGTGGATGCCTTCGAGGGTGCCATGCCCCAGACCAAATTCGTGCTTCGTAAAGCACTGGAATTAAAGCTTCCCGTTATCGTATGTATCAATAAGATCGACCGTCCCGAAGCAAGACCCGATGAGGTCGTAGACGAGGTACTGGAACTGTTCTTAGAGCTGGATGCGGATGATTCTCAGCTGGATTGTCCTTTCGTATATGCTTCCGCAAAGGCCGGTATTGCCTCTCTGGATGCTGACGAAATGGGTACTGATATGGAACCTCTGTTTGAGACCATTTTAAACTACATCCCCGCTCCCGAAGGAGATCCGGATGCGGCTACCCAGGTACTGATCAGTACCATTGATTATAATGAATATGTAGGACGTATCGGTGTCGGTAAAGTAGACAACGGTACCATCCGTGTAAACCAGGATGTGGTCATCTGTAACCACCACAACCCCGACAAGATCATTAAGACCAAGGTCAGCAAGCTGTATGAGTTCGACGGTCTGAATAAAGTAGAAGTCAAGGAAGCAGGCATCGGTTCCATCGTTGCCATCTCTGGTATCAGCGAGCTTCACATCGGTGACACCATCTGCTCTCCGGAAAATGTGGTACCCATTCCTTTCCAGAAGATCAGTGAGCCTACCATCGCCATGCAGTTCATGGTCAACGACTCTCCCCTGGCAGGCCAGGAAGGTAAATTCGTTACCAGCCGTCACCTGCGTGACAGACTGTTCCGCGAGTTAAATACCGATGTATCCTTGCGTGTGGAAGAGACCGATTCTCCTGACCGTTTCAAAGTATCCGGCCGTGGTGAGCTGCATCTGTCCGTGTTGATCGAGAATATGCGTCGTGAAGGTTTCGAATTCGCCGTGAGTAAGGCAGAGGTTCTGTATCATACCGATGAGAACGGTAAAAAGTTAGAACCTATGGAGCTGGCTTACATCGATGTTCCCAATGAATTTGCCGGTGCTGTTATTGAGAAGCTTGGTCAGAGAAAAGGTGAACTTCGTAACATGGGTTCCATTTCCGGCGGCACTTACACCCGTCTGGAGTTCTCCATCCCCGCAAGAGGACTGATTGGTTACCGCGGTGAGTTCATGACCGATACCAAGGGTAACGGTATTCTGAACACCGTATTCGACGACTACGGCCCTTACAAGGGAGATATCCAGTATCGTAAGATGGGTTCCCTGATCGCATTTGAAGCCGGTGAAGCTATCACCTACGGTCTGTACAATGCGCAGGAGCGTGGTACTCTCTTCATCGGACCCGGTGAAAAGGTATACTCCGGTATGGTCATCGGTCAGACCGGACGCAGTGAGGACATCGAGATCAATGTCTGCAAGAAGAAGCAGCTGACCAACACCCGTTCCTCCAGCGCTGACGAAGCTCTGCGTCTGACACCGCCCAAAATCCTGTCTCTGGAGCAGGCTCTGGACTTCATCGATACCGACGAACTGTTGGAAGTAACTCCTACCAACCTGCGTATCCGTAAGAAGATTCTGGATCCGACCATGAGGAAACGTGCCATGATCAATAAGAAAGCTTAAGAAGATTTATAAATAGAACCACCTTCGTGTACTGCCTGCAGTATGTGAAGGTGGTTTTTAACTGGGTTAACAAAGAATCCCAAATGCCCACGGCGAACGGAACATCCTTCCTCGATGTAAGGTCTCCCGGTGGGAATTTTCTGACGAAAAGTGAGTAGCGGTTCTAACCCGTACGGGCACGGCTCCAGTTGCCATCCATGGCAACGTCCGCCTGTCGCAAACGTCCTGTTCGCTCCACCCTGATGTTCAACACTTTTCGAGAAAATATCACCACCTCCCGACAAACATCTTCGGAAGGACATTCCATCCGCCGCGGGCATTCTGCGTTTTGGAAAGCCTGCGAAAAAACAGTAGCCCGCGTTGGGGTAAGGACAAGCAGACTCTAAGCAGCCGTCGGTACTTAGCGAGGGTACTTTCCTCGCTTATGTACCGCTACGGTCTGCGTCCGAAGTGGAAACGGGTCTGCGGTTCTTAGCCCCAATACGGGCTACGGGGATATTTCACTAACTCTTCAGTTAATTCCAGGTGGCTGTCAGGACATGCTCCCCGGTCATCTGGACGACGGTGTCTGCGGTAATAATCTGGCCGCTGTACTCCCATCCGCCGAAGGTACTGCCCTCTTTTACCGGGGTAGGAAGTTCACCGTAGGTCTCGCCGAAGGTCACCTGTTTGGATTCCACGGTGGAACCGTCGGCACCGGTGCCGCCGTCATAGTCGAATTTCACGGTGAACTGTGCGGGAACCCAGTGAGCGGTCAGAGTCATATCGCCGGTGACTTTCTCCGACTGGAAATACCACAGCACTGTCTCTCCTTCTTTTTCCGTATACCACCCGTCAAAGGTGTAGCCGGGCTTATAAGGTGTCTCGGGCTCTGTAAGGAATTCACCGTAGCGTACCTTCCGGGCTGCCACTTCACTTCCGCCGTCCGTATCGTACACAATGTTGAATCCACCGCGTACCGCGAAGAAAATAATCATTCCCACGATCACCACGATCAGGACACCGATCAGGCCGTCCAGAATGCGGATGGGAACATCCTTGCTTCCGTAAATGCCGCGGCCGAACCATTTTCCTTTCGGACGGATTGCTTCCTCCGGCTGCTGCGTCGTTTCCGACTGCGTGGTGACTTCTGCTGCCTTTTCTTCTGTATTCTCTGTTGTCACTTGTTCCTGATTCATAATTTTTCCTTTTCCTAATCTATCATAAGCAATTTCTATGTGCTGCGCACTCTCGAAATTGCAACCAATATTCGTATTTCGGACTGTCGTCCTTCATACTCATATTGTTTTACTCCCAACATAGAAAACATCCTTTACCTGCAAGCAGTCACGGATGTTTTCTATGGGTGAGTCTTATATCATTACTTTCTTACCAGGTACTTTCTCATATCGATCGCGCAGGCAACCAGAATGATGAGTCCTTTGATCACATACTGCATGTTCATGTTGATGGACAGGAAGTTCAGTGCTACGAAGATGATTCTTAAGAGAAATACACCAAGTACGACACCACTGATCTTACCGGTACCACCTACGAAAGAGACACCGCCGATAACGCAAGCTGCAATGGCATCACACTCGTAGTTCAATCCGGTATTTGCTGTGTTGGAACCGATACGGGAAGACTCGATGAAACCGGTCAGACCGTACATGGCACCTGCCAGTGTATGTACTAAAATGGTGGTTTTCATTACGTTAACACCGGATACCTTTGCTGCTTCGGGATTGGAACCTACTGCAAACATGTTCTTACCGAAGGTGGTCTTGTTCCAGATGAACCACATGATAACAACGATCAAAGCTGCCAGCCATACATAGTTGGGAATGGCGATTCTCGCGCCGCCGGCATTGAAGGAGATCACGCTTCCCTTTACCACATCGTTGAAGTGCTGATCCAGACCGGACAGAGGCTGACCGTTATTGCCGTTGATCATGATGTACATTAACAGTAAGCCGTATACGATCAACTGGGTAGCCAGAGTTACGATGAAGGGATGCAACTGGAATTTCGCTACGAAGAAACCGTTGACCCATCCCACGATACCGCCGACCAACAGTACGATCAGGATCACCAGAGGAATCGGAAGTACCGGAAGGTTCGGGAACATCTTGGTGGCATAAGTCACGGACTGCATCAGGGATGCCGTGATACATGCGGTCAGTCCTACCACACGTCCTGCGGACAAGTCGGTACCTGTCAATACGATACATCCTGCAATACCACAGGCAATGGGAAGGTTCGCCGCGGACAGGCTGATGATGTTGACAATGGAAGCCGCCGACAGGAAATTGGAGTTCTGGATGTAAGTGTAAATAATTGCTACGATCAGCAGGATGTATAAGGCATTGTTAAGTAAAAATTCTTTCCAATAGGTCTTCTTGTCTCTGCTGTCCAGCTTCTTGTAGTCTGCAAAATTTTGCTTTACGCCGTTAATTTTATTCTGAATTGCTTTGCCGGGATTCATACGCATATCCTCCTATACATATTTTGCAGCAAGAGACATGATCTCTTCCTGTGTCGTATTTTTGGCATCTACTTCTCCTGCCAGCTTACCGCCGCTCATGACAAGAATTCTGTCACATACACCCAGCAGCTCCGGCATCTCCGAAGATACCATCAGGACAACTTTGCCCTTATTGGCCAGATCGATGATCAGCTGGTAGATCTCGTACTTTGCACCTACGTCGATACCTCTGGTAGGCTCATCCAGCATCAGCACCTCCGGCTCTGTGAGAAGCCATCTGCCGAGGATAACCTTCTGCTGGTTACCACCGGACAGTGACCGGATCTTCGTCTTCTGGGAAGGTGTCTTGATATGCATGGCATCAATGGCCCATGCAGTGTCCTTCTCCATGGATTTATCACTCAGATAAAATCCTGCTTTTTTATGTTTCTTCAGACTGGAGATCACCGTGTTCTCCCGGATATTCAGGATTCCGAAGATACCGGTGGCACGACGTTCCTCCGTCAGAAGTGCAAAACCGTTTTTAATGGACTCTCTGGCATTGCGGTTTCTGACCTCTTTGCCGTCCAGTTTGATCACACCGTCTTTTCTGGTGGCCACACCGAAGATATTCTCCAGTGTCTCCGTTCTGCCGCTGCCATCCAGTCCGGCCAGACCTACGATCTCACCCTTTCGAGCCTTAAAGGATACATCCTGCAGCAAGGAATATCTCGCGCTTAAGTGTTCTACCTCCAATGCCACTTCACCGGGCTTGTTGGTCTTGGGCGGGAACTGGTTGGTCAGTTCACGGCCTACCATCAGTTTGATGATCTTGTCTGTAGTCAGGTTCTGTGCAGGCTCTGTTGCGATCCAGGTACCGTCACGCATGACGGTGACTTCATCTGCGATCCGCAGGATCTCTGCCATCTTGTGAGAAATATAGATAATACCGCATCCTCTGTCACGAAGCATGTTGATGATCTTAAACAGATGCTCCACTTCTTCTTCCGTCAGGGATGAAGTAGGTTCGTCGAATACAATGATCTTGCTGTTATAGGATACCGCCTTGGCGATCTCAACCATCTGCCTTTGTGATACCGGCATCGTACTCATAATTCTCTTGGGGTCTACTGCGATCCCCAGTTCTTCAAAAATCTTGTTGGTGTCTTCCAGCATTTTATGCTCGTTGACCATAATACCTGCTGTCATGGGATAACGGCCCAGCCAGATATTATCCATGACATTTCTCTTCAGTGCCTGATTCAGTTCCTGGTGAACCATGGCCACTCCATTATTCAGTGCTTCTCTGGAATTTTTGAAATTGACTTCCTTGCCTTCCAGTTCGATCTTGCCTGCATCCTTACTGTAGATGCCGAACAGACACTTCATTAAGGTGGATTTACCGGCGCCGTTCTCTCCCATGAGCGCGTGTACCGTTCCTTTTTTTACGGTAAGGGATACATGATCCAGTGCCTTTACGCCGGGGAATTCCTTGCATATGTCTGTCATCTGAAGTAATACTTCCTGTCCCATACGCATCCTCCTATACATAAAGAGCGGCCGCTGCCAGATGCAGCAGCCGCTTCTTTTATTTACTTGTTATTCAGATCATTCTCCGGTGTAAGTAGCGTAAGGGATGTAGATCTTGTTGCTAACCTTCTCAGAGATGTTGAAGCTGTCGGTATCTGCCATCAGATCCTTGCCAGCCTGGATGTTCTTAGCCAGGTAAGCAATACCGTTTGCCATACCTTCTGCATCCTGCTTGATGGTACCGGTCATCTTGCCGTCTGCGATCAGCTGCTTGGCTGCGTCAGTTGCATCAACACCGAATACAGGAATGGTGGTGCAGTTGCCATCGCCTAAGTTGTAGCCCTTGTCGTTCAGAGCAGAGATAACACCTTCAGCCATACCGTCGTTGTTACAGATAACCAGCTCGATCATGTTGCCAGCGGACTCATTGTACTGAGACAGGTTGGTGGTCATGTAGTTGTTAGCTGCGGTTGCGGACCAGTTACCGTCCTGGTCAACCTGATACTTATCGGTATTGGATGCATCGAAGTACTCCAGAGCGGGCTTGCCTGCTGCGGTGATCACTGCATCTGCATCTTCTACGCCGTACTGGGTACGATAGATTGCTTCTACGTTACCTAACTGACCCATGAACATTGCGTAGCTGATCTTGCCATCGCCATTCAGATCAATAGTATCGAAGTTGTCTACTACATACTGACCAACCATCTTACCCTGCATATGACCTGCTTCGGGAGCATCGGTTCCAACGAATGCACACTTGTCATAGCTGCCTAATACCTTACCTTCATCCTCATCGGATTCTACCGCACGGTTGAAGAAGATTACAGGGATTCCTGCTGCGCTTGCCTTGTCAACGATGGCCTGGGAAGCGTCTACGGAACCGGATGTTACGATGTTGACGATCAGAAGGTTGGTACCCTGTGCAATAGCGGTATCGATCTGCTCGTTCTGGGTGGTCTGGTTACTGTTGCCGTCATAATTCTGGAACTTGATGCCTGCTTCGGTAAGCGCATTATCCAGTGCAGTACGCACGCTGGAGATGTATGTATCACTGTAGGTGTAATAGAATACTCCTACATTCAACTCTCCCTTTCCTCCGCCGCTCTTTCCGCACGCTACGAGGCTGAGCATCATAATGCCGACCAACAGTAGTGACATGAACTTTTTCATATAAAATACCTCCTTGTTTTGATGAAAATGTATGTGTTTCATCTCTTGATGAGGTAATTATATGGCATCTTGTACATAAAAGATATACAAAATCTTACGCATGGGGTTAAAAATTATACTATTCTGTACACATTTTGTTCATGTTCTGTACATAATTTGTAACTATTCAGAGCCGAAAAGCATTACATAATTTCGTCGAACGCTTGCATTCGTAAGAATTATGTAATGCTTATTCGGCGAAGTAACCACATGAGCAAAAGAATAGCTCTGAAAGAGCGGTTTTGCGAGTGGGGTTCTGAATAGTTACTTTCTCTCTTCAAAAGAGAACAATATCTTCTGGCTCTCCCGCTCGTACATGTTCTCTCTGGTCACAATAGTGGTGGCTGTGTCTATCACGCTGGGGCCGCCGGTCTGTCCGTTGATCAGGTTCGCCGCCGTCTCCACTCCCAGATACCCCATGGCATAGGGGTTCTGCACGATCAGGGCATCCACCTCCCCGGTCTCCAACATTCCCACAGAGACCACATTGGAGTCAAACGCCACCACCTGCGTCCTGTCTCCCCGGTCCAGATCCCGGATGGCCCAGCCCACACCGAGGCTGGTCCATTCGTTAAAGGTCACCACCACATTGATCCTGGAATCCGACAAAAGCATCTCTTTTGCTCCCGCTCTGGCATCCTCCGTGGTGGAAAGGACATTGATGGTGGTAATATCCTTTACTCTCGGGTCCTGCTCCACCGTCTGCCGGAATCCCAGTTCCCGTTGCTGCCCGTTGGCGGAATTCACATCATAATTCACGATACCGATATACAGTTCGTCTTCTCCCACCGCCAGAGCTGCTTCCGCCGCCTTCACACCGGCCTGCAGGTTATTGGTCCCAATGCGGCAGCTTACCATACTGCTGTTGACATCACTGTCAATGACAACGATCTTAATTCCTCTCTGGGCTGCCTGACCGATGATCTCCGCATTGGCATTGTAATCCACCGCAGAGAAAACGATCACATCCACTCCGTCCTCCATGGCCTGCCGCACCATCTCATTCTGGGTCACATAATCTTCTTCCGATTCCGGGCCGTTAAACGTAACATTCAGATTGTATTCCGTAGCCGCCGCCCGGGCACCCGCAAAGACACTTTTAAAAAAGGCGCTCTCCGTGGACTTCACGATCATAGCCACCTGGGTTTTCCCTGTCTCAGCTTCTTTTCCGCAGCCACTCATGCTCATAAGAAGCAGGACACCCGCAGCCAGCAGGGACAGTATTTTTTTTATTTTCTGTTTTCTCATACTTTCTCCCATCCTGCCGCTGCATTTTCTTCCACCTTTGGCATCCGTATGATCACAGTAGTGCCTTCATCCAGTTCGCTTTCTATGGAAAGACCGTACTCTTTTCCGAAATAAATCTTAATCCTGTCGTTGACGTTCTTGATGCCGATGCCAGAATTATCTCCCGGCTCCTTATGAAGGATCGACCGACACTGTTCCTCTGACATACCGACACCGTTATCCTCCACCCGGAAGACCACATCTTCCCCTTCGCTGTAGATGCGGATCAGAATCCGTCCTTCATCCACCATGCGGTCCAGTCCGTGATAGATGGCATTTTCGATAATGGGCTGCAGGGTGATCTTGTTACAGTAATATTGCAGACAGTCCTCTTCCACCTGAAACTCATAGGAAAACTGATTCTTATAGCGGAAATTCTGGATCTTTAAATAGCTTCTGGCATGCTCTACTTCTTTTTCAATGGGGATCAATTCGTGCCCCTTGCTGATACTGATACGAAACAGTTTCGCCAGAGCATTGACCATCTCCACGGCATCCTGACACCTTTCTTCCTCGCAGAGCCACCCGATGGCATCCAACGTATTATATAAGAAGTGGGGATTGATCTGGGCCTGCAGAGCCTTTAACTCCGTTTTGCGCAGGGAAATCTCTTCCTGACGTACCTGCTTCATCAGTTTCTGGATCTTTCTTACCATGTGCTCGTAGGACTGTGACAGTGCCTCGATCTCCGTGGTGCCTTCCACAGGCTGATAAACATATCCCGCAGCATCCTTTTCGAACTCTTCCATAGCCCGGATCAGGCGCTGCACCGGATTGGTCACCAGTCTGGATACCAGAACACTGACCACCATGGTCGTCAGCAGAATGATTGTCAGCATGACACAGATGTTTCCCACCAGTTCCATCTCTTTGGCCGTCACCAGTTCACTGATATAGCTGACACCCACCACCTTCCAGTTACAGTTATCCAGCGCCAGGACACTACAGATCAGTTCTTCGGTCTCAAAGGAACCGTTGTGGCTCAGATCCAGTCCCTCCGTGGCTTCCGTCTTAAGACCCGAATACAGCAGCTGCTGTTGGGGATGATAGATGATCTCTCCATTACTGTCTGTGATAAAGCAGTAGCCATGCTGTCCGATTCCCACATCGTCCACATAATCCGATATTTTGGAGAAACGGATATCAATGACTACCCGCAGCTTCTGTCCGTCTGCTCCGGGAATCTCCTGTAAGACCGATACCACCCAGGGATAATAGTCCTGCAACAGAGATTCCACATGGGGTTCCGACAGATAGAGTACCCCGGGGCTGTAGGAATCCAGTTCGATATAAGACAGATCCTTCAGATAATGTTCCTTCAGAGTATGAGTTCCCGTATGGGAATCCACCAGCTTCCCCTGCTCATCATAGATATAGACCGCCACCAGATCCGACCGGACACTGCAAAGAGTCTCCAGTGTCTGCCCGGTACTTCCGCCGCTCTTTGTCAGATCCTTCTCGATCAGACTCATGATCTCCTGCATATCTCCGATGTAGTTAGAAATGGTATTGGAAGCCTGAGTCACCGCCTGTTCACTGCTGGTATGTGCCGCCTGTTTCATACTTCCGACATAAAGAGAAAAAAAGTAAAAAGTGGACCACAACAAAAACAGGGTAACCAGTCCCACCACTAATGTCGTAATGATAAAAGAAAGAGACGTTTTTTGCTTCTTCATATCTTATTCTTTCTCCTGTCGCATGGCATTGGGAGATACCCCGCAATACTTTTTAAAGCAGTAGCTGAAATAATGCTGATCGCTGTAACCGCAGCGCTCCGCAATCTCCCGCATCTTCATGGAACTGCCCAGTACCAGTTCCCTTGCCGTTTCGATCCTCTTTTTCGTCAACAGATCCACGAAGCTTGACCCGGTCTCTTTTTTGATCAGGGCACTCAGGTAATTGGGGCTCACATGAATGCTGTTGCTGACGCCCACCAGAGACAGGGACGGATCCCCATACTCCTTGTCGATGATCTGCATGGCCTTTTCACACAGGATCTGGCTGCTCTTTTTCTTGCCCGCATTGACCAGTTCCCATACTTCCAGGCAAAGTGCCGTGAAACGATCCCTGGATTCCCGTATCGGACCTTCCAGCATGGCAAAACGCTGGAGCAGGGCGGAATCTTCTGTCACCGTATAGGCAATGCGGATCAGCGCCGAGGACATCCGGAAGATCAGGAATTTGCATTTCAGGGCAGCATCCTGCTGCACCTCCAGTTTGCCGAATACATCCTTCAGATAGTTTTCCAGTTCCTCTCGGGAACCACCACGGATCAGATTCTCCATCTGAGTAACACATTCCGCCGCCAGCTCCATGTCCATGGTGTTATCCCGCTCTTCATCGGCAATATAATGGATGCCGCTCTCTCCCGGAGTGCAATATCCCAATGCACTCATAGCTCCTCTGTAGGCCTCGTGGCATTCTCCCAGATGTTCTCTGATACGGCTGACACCGATATGACAATGCATTTTCAGAATGCGTTCCGTACTCTGTACCATCTCTCCCACGGCAATATGCAGATACCGGTCGAAGGTCGACGTGGTGGCCGCCAGCACTGCAATGATCCTGCCGTCCATGGCAAAAGAATAATGCTTCATATATTTTTGCAGTATCATATCCACGGAATGTACCAGTTCCGGTCTCGTACGGTTCTTCCCGTTGGTATCCTCCACCGTGATGGCCAGCACCGCATACTGAAAGGCATTATTACGATCCTTCAAAAAGCCGTTGCCAACCGCCTGTTCCTGTAAAAGTTCCTCCCGGTCCTGCCCCTCAAAGCTGGCATAATCATCTAGCAAAAGGGGCAGAAAAAACTGTTGCAGATCCGGATTATCATGTTTTCTGGCATCAAATTCCGCAAAGATTCCGTCGATCTTAAGCTTGATCTTCTTCAGTTCTTCCGTCAGATCCACCATAGTGATAGGTTTCAACATATAACTGATGATATTGTACTGGATGGCCTGCTGGGCATAAGAAAATTCATCGAAGCCGCTTAAGAAGGCTATCTGTGTGGTAGGACGTACCTCTCTGACCTGTCTTGCCAGCTCGATTCCGGAGACAAAAGGCATCCGGATATCCGTAAGCAGCAGATCCGGTTCCATCCTCTCCACCAGTTCCAAAGCTTCGATGCCGTTCTCCGCTTCCCCCACGACTTGAAATCCGATGCTCTCCCAGTCGATCTTCCTTATGATTGCTCTGCGTAATTCCTCTTCGTCATCTGCCACTACGATTGTATACATCGCTGTCCCTCCCTGGTATGTATTATTTTAAGGTAAGTATCTTCCCGGAAAACGCAATGGGAAGGGATATTTTTCTGGTACTGTTTTCGCCTGCAAACAGAATCTGGGCAATGCCGTCAGCCGATACGGACGCAATCCTGCCGGTTCCGTATTTCTGATGCTGTACTTCCCGTCCGGACTCACAGGCTGCGATGCAGGCCTCCACTTCCCGTGGCGGCAGCTTCTGCACCTTTTTGTCCGGTGTCTTTAGCAGCGAGCCTCTGATCCCGACAGCCGTACCGGTCTTTCTTACAGCGTTTAACGGCTTCGTTTTCTCAAACACTTCTCCTGAAAAAGCAGAGGTCAGATTCGGTCCAAAGGTAAATACATACAACTGTTCCTTCGCTCTCGTCATTCCCACATAATAAAGCCTTCTCTCTTCCTCATAGGCATTTGCCTCCGGGGAATCCGGTACACAGCCCCTCCCCGGAATCTGGGAAGGGATCACTCCCGCCAGCATATCCGCCAGATACACTCTTGTGTATTCCAGTCCCTTGCTGGAATGGATCGTGGACAGGATAAAATTACTCTTCGGATCCCCGCAGCCCTCTCGCATCATCTCCTGCAGCTTCTGTAATCTTGCAGGGAAATCAAACAGGCTGTTCTCCTGATCTCCCAGGGCCTTTAATATCTCCGCCTTGCCACTGTCCAACCCGTGGGTATCCATGAATTCCTGATATCCCATATAATTCAGGATCCGGTAGATAGCTTTTCCTGCTGACTCATACCGCATATTGTCCAGATGGGTAGCCAGTGCCTTGCACTGTTTTCTGGTGTAAACGGATACCTCATCCATTTCCGCCACCGTATCCAGCAGTGTCAGTCGTCTGGTATTGGCATCCACCGCCTCCATGGCCGCCTTTTTGCTGATACCGGCTCCCATTTTGTAATAGATCCGAAGAAATGTCTCCCCATCCCATGGATCCAGAGACAACTGAATAAAATCACAGATATCGTTGACCACCGGATGGGAAAAGAAGGTCATATCCGAATTTTTCACCCGGTAGGACAATCCTTTACGTTCCAACAGATCAATGATGGGAAGTGCACTTTCGTTATTCCGGTATAATACTGCCGTCTCCTGTTCACAGTCCTGGGCTACTTTCAGCAGATAATTGTACTGTCCCTGTCTGGATACTGCCTTGATCTCTGTAACGCAGCCACCACCTTCTCTGGCCGCGGTCATCTTCTTCGGATGTCTGTTTTTATTCTTCTGGATCAGAGTATCCGCCGCCCGGACGATCTCCTGCCTGCTGCGGTAATTGGTCTCCATGAGAAGGATCCCTGCTCCCGGGTGTCTGTCCTCAAAGGAGACAAGTGCCTGCGGGTAAGCTGCCCGGAAGCCGTAGATACTCTGGTCTTCATCTCCCACCATAAACAGATTCCGGCTCTGCGCCGCCAGCAGGTCGATCATATCATGCTGTATTTTCGAAGTATCCTGCGCTTCATCCACACAGAAATACCGATACTGCTCCCTGAAATGTGCAAGTACCTCAGTATACTGTTCCAGAATTCTGAGGGCGTAGATCATCTGATCATCGTAATCGATCATCTGCATCTGCCTGAGTTTCGCATTATAAGTACGGAATATCTCCGGGAATTTCTCCACATCCGTGTCCATATCCCGGATTTCCTCCGGTGTCAGACGCATATTTTTTGCATAGGTGATATTCAGCTGGGTCTCTTTGATATCATTTTCCGTGGCGTATTTCCCCGTTACTTCCAGAAAAGACTGTTTGACGGCCGCCGAGGCTTCCTTATCTGCCACCTGAAAAGGCGTTTTCCCGGTACGGTAGGCAAAATATTGCAGTACCTTCTGGGAGATGCCGTTGATGGTGCGAAACTCCAGCCGCTCTGCATCCGCTTCTCCGAACATCCCCGCAAACCGCCTGCGCATATCATTCGTTGCCGCCACGGTATAGGTCACTGTCAGGATCGACTCCGGTGTTATTCCCAGGCAATAGATCATATAGCCCAGTCTGCTGACCAGTACGGTGGTCTTACCGCTTCCTGGAACCGCAAGAAGCAGTACCGGACCTTCCGTGGCCTGTACCGCCTGCATCTGCTGTTCGTTTAACTGTATGTGGTAGTTCTGTACAAATTCCGTAAAATTCAATTCATTGTCCCACTTTCCGCCTCCGGCATTTTTCTGCCTTCCTTTGTCGCTATCGGCTCACCGTCCAGTACTGCATCCAGAAGGATACCATTCTCATCGTAAGACAGTTTTAAGGAGAAAAAGGGGCGGTTCTCACGAAGCAGCCGGAAAAATATCTTGTCCCCTTCCCAGAGATCCAGTTCTTCCACCTTATTGATCTCCACCCATTCCAGCGCTCCTTCGTCACACTCCCTCGGTTCCCCCGTAAATCCATCCGCCGTATACAGGCACATATACTCACAGACGTCCCGGTATAAAAAGGTGATGATTCCCCGGAACCGGTAGGCCGTCAGAGTATACCCTGTCTCTTCCTTTACTTCCCGGAGCACACAGTCCTCCGGGCTTTCGTCCGCCTCGAAATGACCACCCACGCCGATCCATTTGTCTTTGTTAATGTCATTTTCCTTCTTCACCCGGTGAAGCATCAGATATTTTCCGTCCTGCTCGATGTAGCAGAGCGTGGTCAGATTTCTGAGCTGCTGTATACTCATTTTCTTTCTCCTCTATATCCCTATCCTCTGAAAAATCTGTCCAAAATTATTATTTCTTACAATGTTCCGCAATGGCTGCGATCGCTTTCTCCATCTGGAACGGTTCCGCCAGATGTGCATTCCTTCCGGCGGTCAGACATTTCTTCGCATCTTCTTCATACGTCAGCGCATTTTCCCTATTCCTCACATTACAAATCCATTTTTGCATTTGAATGTATATTTAATTTATTTTACCATGTTAACTGCCGGACGGCAACCTTATTGCTCCAGCATATTCTCAATAAAAATCCCATATCCTCTGGTACTGTCCTGCACGAGAACATGGGTGACGGCTCCTACAAATTTTCCGTTCTGGATGATAGGTGCCCCGCTCATTCCCTGGACGATTCCTCCGGTCAGGGCGATCAGGTCAGAATCTGTGACTTTCAGTTCGATTCCCCGGTTCACGTTGTCATGATCGAGATGAATGTCGGTGATCTCGATATCATAGTATCTGGTGGTGCCGTCTACGGTACACAAAATCTGCGCCGGTCCCTTTCGGATCTCCTGTTTTAATCCAATGGGCATCGCCTCTTCCGTTCCCATTGCCAGTGCTTTGTCATTGCACTTGCCGAAGATTCCCCGGACACTGTTGCTGGTAATATCCCCCAGAATCCTGTCATCAGAATAGACGATCATTCCCGTCATTTCCCCCGGATGACCGGCCGTTCCCTTCTGAATGGAGATGATCTCCGTCTGGTACAGGGTTCCGTCATTCATTTCCATCAGGTTGCTGGTGTCCACATCATTGATTCCATGCCCCAGTGCTCCGAAATTTCCCTGACTGTCAATGTAGGTCATGGTTCCCACACCCTGGGCATTGTCCCTGACCCAGACACCAATCTTATATTTCTTCGTCTGATCCTGTACCGGATCGATTTTAACATCAAAATATTCTTCGCCCCGCCGGATCGTCAAAATCGCTGCTTCTCCATTACCGTTTTCGATCCGGGTGATCAGATCATCCTTGTCCGCCACTTCCGTGCCGTTCAGTTTCACCACATAATCGCCGCTTTTCAAAATATGTTCCGCCGGAGCCACCTTCTCCCCGTTGACAGAACGGAACTCTCCGGTACCTATGACCATTACCCCTTCGGTCTTGACATAGATTCCGATGGGAACACCTACCGGGATCAGCTGCTGATCCTCGATCACCCGGATCCCCACCTGCTTAAAAGGCAGGATCCCGAACAGCTTCACCTGCATCTCAAGGCTGTCCGTCATTCCGGTCTTCATAGTCACCGGCTGACTCAGATCCAGTGTCACGGCACCTTGGGGAATATTACTGGTTCCCTGTTCACTGACACTTAAAATCTCACCTTTTGCGGGAATATCCAGTGCCAGTGATTCCTCCGATTCCGCCCGCATATAAATAACAGAAGGAATACTGCTGTCCACCAGATAATAGCTGTAGCCAAAGAGTCCCATACCGGCCAGGATAAGGGCAGCACAAAGGCAGGCCCGGTAAATCCGCAGTCTGCGCACCTTCTGTTTCCAGAGCTGCAAAATTATGACTGCATCTTCTCCTGCCTGCCTTTTTACTTTTTCCGTTTCCGTAATCCATAGCTTCATACACATTCCCCCACTGAACTTCTGTCATTGCTGTATAGGGTATAGTGTACGTCACATTCCTATTTTTAATCTGTGATCACCGGGATTTGCGGTTTACAGTTTTCTCCAGTTTAACCACAAATGACCACATTCCCACTGCTTTTATATTCCTCCGGGCAGTCGTCCGTCAGAATCGTTCCGCTCTGAAACGCCCCGAAGGTCACAGAGCTGACATTTCCGAACTTAGAATGATCTGCCAGAATAAAACATTCTCTGCATTGTCCCATGGCAGTCTTTTTCACCATGGCCTCATTCATATCCGGTGTGGTCAGGCCACTCTGCCTGCTGATCCCGTTGGTTCCAAAAAAGCCTTTGGTAAAATGATAGCTCTGTAAATTCATCAGTGCCTGATTGCCTACCACAGCCTCCGTGGAGCCTTTTAATTCACCGCCGACGAGATATACACGGAATCCTGCCGCTGCCAGTGTCTTGGCATGCGCTACCGCATTGGTCACAAAGGTGGCACTTTTCTCTGTCAGATAAGAAAGCATACTTGCTGTGGTCGTACCTGCATCCAGATAGATAAAATCCTCCGGCTGGATCAGTGCTGCCGCTTTGGCAGCCACCAGCTGTTTGGCTTCCACATTGACTTCTGCCTTCTGTTCCACCGTGGGTTCATGTGTTATCACCGTCCGGTCACATGCCACAGCACCTCCAAAGACCTTTACCAGCTTCCCGGCATTATGCAATGCTGTGATGTCCCGGCGTACCGTGGATTCCGACGTATTTAACAGATCTTTTACCTCTGCCACCGTAATGCTGTTTTTTTCTTCCAATAATTTCAGAATGATCTCATAACGTTGTTCTGTCAGCATAAATTGTTATTTTCTCTTTCCTTTGTCACATCTGTCTCCAGTATGATCTTACGCACGGGAAGAATACTTCCGGGAGACATGGATAATTCATCAACACCCATAGCCAGAAAACGTCTGGTCAACGATGTATCTGCACCCAGTTCTCCGCAGATACCTGCCCAGATTCCGGCCTTATGCGCATTTTCCACGACCATCTGTATCATACGCAGCACTGCGGGATGATGTGGATCATAAAATGCATCCAGCTTCGGATTCTGCCTGTCGATGGCCAGTGTGTACTGGGTCAGATCGTTAGTACCGATACTGAAGAAATCCACTTCCTTCGCCAGCTCTGCACTCATCATGACAGCAGCCGGTGTCTCGATCATAATACCCTGCTTCGGTTCTCCGAAAGCCACACCCTGTTCTGTCAGTTCCTGCTTTACCTCTGCCACGATTTCCTTGATCTGATGTACTTCCTCCACACTTATAATCATAGGATACATAATGGAGATATTACCAAATGCACTGGCACGGAACAATGCACGGAGCTGTGTCTTGAAGATCTCCGGTCTGGTCAGACAGATACGGATGGCACGGCATCCCATGGCCGGATTTTCCTCCGGCTCCATTTCGAAGTAATCACACTTCTTGTCTGCACCGATGTCCAGTGTACGGATGATCACAGGCTTTCCCGCCATGGTCTCCGCCACAGTGCGGTAGATCTGAAACTGTTCTTCCTCGGTAGGGAAGGTTTCTCTCTCCAGATATAAAAACTCACTGCGGAACAGGCCGATGCCGCCGGCATCGTTCTGCAATACGGCCGCCAGATCCTTGCTGTTACCTATATTAGCATAGAGCATGATCTTCTTACCGTCAATAGTGATATTTTCACGTCCCTTTAAGCTCTGGAGCAGTTCTTTCTTCTCCTGCTCCTCCTGCTTTAGCTGCTGCATTTTCGACAGAGTATCTTCATCGGGATCCACATAGATGCAGCCGTTTCGTCCGTCCACGATACCAAGTTTTCCGTCTATGGCATCGGTCAGAGGGATATCGGTGCCGATCAGTGCCGGAATGCTCATGGTGCGGGCCAGGATCGCCGTATGGGAATTCACAGATCCATGTACCGTTACAAAGGATAATACCAGATCCTTGTTCAACTGTACCGTCTCGGAGGGTGCCAGGTCGTCTGCCACAATGATCATGGGTTCTTCCGATGCCGCCATGCCTGCCGTTCTGCCACCCAGCACGCTTAATACGCGCTCGGAAATGTCTTTGACATCCGCAGATCTGGCTCTCATGTAGTCATCCTCCATGGAGGCAAACATCTGTGCAAAATTGTCTCCGGTGGAAGCCACCGCATACTCTGCATTCACCTGCTGCATATGAATGATGTTCTCAATGGATTCATTGTAATCATCATCCTCCAGCATCATCTGATGAATCTCGAAAATAGCTGCATTGGCTTCTCCCACTTCTTTCAAGGCTTTCTGGTACAGATTCTGCAGCTGCTCCATGGCGGTTTGTCTGGCCTGTCTGTAACGAGCGATCTCCCGGTCGGGATTCTCGATCTTCACACGCTTTACCTGCTGCTCATCCTTCTTATGAACACTGATCCTGCCAATGGCAATTCCGCCGAATACACTTTTTCCCTGGTAGACTTCCATGACTTTTCTCCTCTCCCGACAATAATATTATGATTACTTAGAGGTTTGCTTTCACAAATTCCGTAACAGCTGCATAAGCTGCTTCCTCATCCTCACCGTCGAAGGTCAGGGTGATCTCGTTGCCGGCCTTAACAGCCAGACCCATGATGCCGAAGATTCTCTTGCAGTCTCCGGTCTTGCCGTCCTTGGTCAGAGTGATGGCACTCTGGAATTCCTTTGTTGCCTTTACCAGTTCTCCTGCGGGGCGAGCATGGATACCTTCGGGATCTGTGATAACATATTTAAATTCTTTCATTTTCTTATCTCCTTTTCTGATTTTTTATATTACGGTAACTATTCAGCACCCACATTCGTAAAACCGCTCTTTCAGAGCTTTCCTTTTGCTCATGTGGTTACTTTTTTCTTCAATACACCCAACAGCAGTGCGGACACTACCGTACCTGCCACCAGTGCCACCAGATACATCACTGCGTTACCTACTACAGGGAATACGAAAATTCCGCCGTGAGGTGCCATCAGTGTACAGTGGAATGCCATGGACAGGGCGCCTGCCAGTGCCGAACCGATGATGCAGGAAGGAAGCACATGCAGAGGATCGGATGCTGCAAAAGGAATCGCACCTTCGGTGATGAACGCCAGGCCCATGATGAAGTTGGTGGGACCTGCGTCTCTCTCTTCCTTGGTGAATTTATTCTTGAATAACAGGGTTGCCAGTGCAATGGCACAGGGAGGAGTCATACCTCCGATCATAACCGCTGCCATGATGTCATAATTGCCTGCAGCGATCGCTGCCGTTCCGAATACATAAGCTGCCTTGTTGAAAGGGCCACCCATGTCAATCGCCATCATGCCGCCCAGGATCAACCCCAGTACAACTCGGCTGGAATCACCCATTCCGCTTAAGAAATTGTTCAATCCGGTATTGATACCGCCCATGACCGGCTCCACCACAAAGTTCATGGCAAGTCCCATAATCAAGATACCCACTACCGGATAGATCAATACAGGAGCCAGTTTTTCAATAGCCTCCGGGAGTTTGTCACAGATCTTACGGAGTCCTACGATCAGGTAGCCTGCCAGGAAGCCAGCCACCAGTGCTCCTAAAAATCCGGACTTGCCGTTTGCCGCCAGCATACCGCCTACAAAGCCAAGCGCCAGCGCCGGTCTGTCGCCGATTGCCATACCGATGAAGCCCGCCAGTACCGGAAGCATCAGACCGAATGCCACGCCGCCGATATTCTTGAACATTGCGGCTATGGGAGTAATCGTACCAAAGTTACTTCTCTGATCTGCGGGAAGTGCATTGATATCAACGTTCAGTCCGTCGATCAGGAAGGCAATGGCGATCAGGATACCACCGCCGACTACGAAAGGAAGCATATGGGATACGCCGTTCATCAGCTGGGTATAGATCTTATGAGCTGCGCTTTCCTTACCGGTTACGGCTGTAGTTGTTTCACTGCTTTCCCCGTGGAAAACTTCCACGTTTCCACTCATTGCCTGTTTTACCAGCTGGTCTGCCTTGCCAATACCGTCGGATACCTGACAGCTGATGACTTTCTTGCCGTTAAAGCGGTCCATGGGTACTTTGGCATCAGCCGCCACGATGATGCAGTCCGCCGCTTCAATCTCTTCTGCAGTCAGTACATTTTTTGCGCCTGCGGAGCCTCTGGTCTCAATCTTAATCTGACAGTCTGCTGCTCTGGCCGCCTTTTCCAATGCTTCTGCTGCCATATAGGTATGAGCGATTCCGGTCGGACAGGAGGTCACTGCCAACAGCTTAAAGCCTTTCTTCTTCTCGGTGGTAATACCGGTATCACTTAATCTGTCATCAATGCTCTTGGCACTTTCATCTGCTGCATCAATGATCTGTAAAAACTCATCTACGCTTTTTGCGTTTCTCAGGGAAGTGGTAAAATTTTCATCCATCAGCATCACGGACAGTTTGCTCAGCACATCCAGATGTACATTATCCTTTGTATTCGGTGCTGCAATCAGGAACAGTAAGGTCACCGGTTCCCCGTCCAGAGATTCATACTCCACACCGTTTTTGATCACCATGGCTGCCAGTCCGGGGGCTTTTACCGCATCACATTTTCCGTGAGGGATCGCAATTCCCTCTCCGATTCCCGTGGTACTCTCTTCCTCTCTTGCATAGACCTGTTCACGATACTTCTCCACATCAGACAGCTTTCCGCTTTTTGCCATCAGTTCCACTGCCAGATCCAGTGTTTCCTTTTTGTCAGCCGGTGCCGCATTCAGGGAAATACTATTTTTGTCCAAAAGATCTGTAATTCTCATGTTGTGACCCATCCTCTCTTTTTATATTTATCATTGTTATTGTTCTACCTGCTGTAATACCTGCAAGACTTCTTCTCTGGTGGCCAGATTCTCGGAAAATGCACTGGCGCTTCCTGCAGCAATTCCCATATGGAACGCATGTACATAATCTTTCTTTTCCATCCATCCTGTCAGGAAACCTGCCACCATGGAATCGCCTGCACCCACACCATTGACCAGTGTTCCCTTCGGTGCCGGAGCTCCCATGCTCTGTCCGTCCGCTGCGATCAATACTGCTCCTTCGCCTGCCATGGAAATCAGTACATTCTGTGCTCCCATCTCCTGCAGTTTCCTGCCGTATGGAACCACCTCTTCCCTTGTGGAGAGCTTCACACCGAAGATATCCCCCAATTCATGGTTGTTGGGTTTTACCAGAAAAGGATGATACGGCAATACCTTTACCAGCAGGTCTCTGGTGGCATCCACTACGGTGAGAACACCTCTTCCCTGAATTCTCTCCAGAATTCTCTGATAAATGTCATCCGGCATGGTATAAGGAATACTTCCTGCCAATACCAGGACATCTCCGTCTCCCAGTCTGTCAATCTTTTCCATCAGCTGTTCCAAAGCTTTTGCATCAATATCCGGGCCACAGCCATTGATCTCTGTTCCGTCAATACTTTTCAGCTTCAGATTGATTCTGGTCATTCCGTGATCGATTTTGATGAAATCAGCATTTACGCCAAACTCGTTCAATCTCCGGATCAGTTCCTCTCCAGTGAATCCCGCCGCATATCCCAGGGCTGTGGAATCCAGTCCCAGATTCTTCAGTACGATAGAGACATTGATTCCCTTTCCTCCCGGAAGAATCAGCTCTGATGAGGTTCTGTTCGTCATTCCCAGCTGAAAGTCATCCACGGATACGATGTAATCCAGTGACGGATTGAAAGTCACGGTACAAATCATTTCTATCCCTCCTGTCTGTCATCTTTCTTGTTCTTATGATGTTATTATATCTTCACATTCAGTCAAATTCAATCAATTTAATTCACAAATATGGTGCTTTATTTTGGTTGAATTTGCACAAAATAAAAGGATGAAATACTTCTTCATCCTTTTTCAATGTTTCTTTCACTATAGCATTTCCCTTATCTGGCTTCTTTAAACCCGTTTGCCTGTTCTTTCATTTCCTTTGCATTGGAAAGCGCCGCTTCCGTCAATGCATCACTGCCTAACAGTCTTGCCAGCTCCGCCAGACTTTCTTCTTCTGCCACCTTGTGAATGTCCGTAATGGTCATATCATCGGTACTGCTCTTTTCAATAATGAAATGCACATCCGCCATGGCTGCGATCTGAGGCAGATGAGTGATACAGATGACCTGATGGGCTCCTGCCAGAATACTCAGCTGCTCCGCTACTTTCCATGCGGTTCTGCCGCTGATACCGGTATCGATCTCATCAAAAATCAATGTATCAATGGCATCTTTCCCTGCCAGCACCGTTTTGATCGCCAGCATCACCCGGGACAGTTCACCGCCACTGGCCACCTGGTTCAAAGGTTTCAGACTTTCTCCGGGATTGGTGGAAATCAGGAATTCCACATCATCATAGCCTTTTGTTGTAATGGCCTGACCGGGTCTGACTGCGATGTCAAATTCCACCGTCAGGAAATTGAGACCTATCAGCGCATCTTTCAATTTCTGCGTCAGTACCGCTGCGTTTTTTCTGCGGATCTCAGACAGTTCTTCACAGGCTTTCTTCAGTAACGCCTGCTTTTCCTCCCACTCGGCGTTCAATTTCTGCATATAGGCATCATAATCCACCAGTTTTTCCAAATAAGCTTCTTTTTCCTCTTTGTACCGCAGGATCTCTTCGATCGTGTTGCCGTATTTTCCCTTGAGGTGATTGATGGTATTCAGACGATCCTCTGTACTGCGAAAATCCTCTTCATCAAATTCCAGATCCGACATATATTCGGAGACATCATGATTGTAATCTGACAAAAGACTTTCCACCTCTGCCAGCTGTTCCTCCATCTGTTCCAGTGCAGGATCATACATGGTCACACTACGCAATGCCCGCAGTGCCCTGCTCAAAGAATTCCCGGCACCGTCTTCCGCGTCATTGCCACTGAGTTGATAGCTCTCCGCCAGGCTTTCCGCAATTTTTCGGCTGTTGGACATTTTGCGGTACGCCTGTTCCAGTTCCTCATCTTCTCCGGGCTGCAGGGAAGCATCCGCGATCTCCTTTTGTTCAAATTCCGCCAGAGACTGTTCTCTGCTTCTGGAGGTATCATCCAGAGTTTCCTCTGTGATCTTTTTCTCCAGGGCAGTACATTCATGATAAAGTGCAGCCACCCGCCCTGCGCATTCTGCAAATTCCGCTCCCGCATAGGCATCCAGGATCTCCATATGTTTTTTCTTGTTTAGCAGAGACTGGTGCTCATGTTGTCCGTGAATATCGATCAGCAGCTCCGAAAGTTCCTTCACCTGCTTTGCCGTCACGGTCTCTCCATTGATGCGGCAGATGCTTTTCCCGGAGGAAAGTTTTCGGCTCAGGATCACGGTTCCGTCTTCCGAAGGTTCCAGATCCATGCTCTTTAATTTTTCCGCCAGCCTTTCTTCCTCGCAGTCGAAGACCAGTTCCACCAGACCGTTCTCTTCTCCCCGTCTGAGCATGTCTTTCTCGAACTTTCCTCCCAGTGCCAGATTCACTGATCCAATGAGTAATGATTTACCGGCACCGGTCTCACCGGTCAGTATATTCAGTCCTTCTCCGAACTCTACCTCTGTCTCCCGGATAAGAGCCAGATTTTTCACGCGTAAACTACGAAGCATGTATTTCCCCCTGTCTTACCTTTCTATCATCAGATGGATCTTGTCCATAAGGATCTGGGTATCTTCCACGGTCCGCACTGCCACCATGATCGTATCATCTCCGGCGATACATCCCACCACTTCGGAGAATTTCAGGGCATCCAGTGCCGCCGCCACTGCCATGGCCATGCCGGATACGGTCTTGATCACCAGAATATTCTGTGCCATGTCCATGGAGATAAAACCGTCTCTGAGGACGCGGATGTATTTATCTCCCATATGACTGTCATCCTGTTTTAAAATGACGTATTTCTGTTTGCCGCCACCGGTGGGTACTTTGGACAGCTTCAGTTCTCTGATATCTCTGGATACGGTAGCCTGTGTCACAGCAAAACCGGCTTCCTTCAGATAGCCCGCCAGTTCCTCCTGGGTCTCCACATCTCTTTTTTCTATAATCTCCACGATCTTGCGATGTCTTGTTTTCTTCATCTTGACCTCATGCCTTTCTCACAACAATTCGTCAGGAATCTCTCATTTTCCGATGCAATACATCCAGGAAGCTTACCTGATTCAGCTGAATAAACTCGGTGATCTTCTCCGACTGCACAATACGGATCCGGTCTCCGGTACACATGGTCACTTTGTGGCTGCCGTCATAATTGGCTTCCACGGTCTGGCTTTTGCCCTCTCTGCCACCGGGAATCTCTATAACGATCTCATCTTCCGGGGACAGGATAATGCTTCTCTGGTTCAGGCTGTGGGGGCAGATCGGTGTCAGGGTGATCAGTTTCGCCTTGGGCTCCACCAGCGGCCCGCCCGCCGACAGATTATATCCCGTGGATCCTGTCGGTGTAGTCACGATCATTCCATCTGCCTTGTAATGATTCAGAAGCTGTCCGTTGACATAGATGTTGAATTCTATGATCTGCAGGGATCCGCTTCGGGAAATGACGATGTCATTCAAAGCCCAGCCTTCCGACACGGTTCCATCCGCACAGCAGACTTTACCGTTTAACATCATTCTGCGTTCTTTCTTAAAATCATCCCGGATCAGGCGGTCCAGGGATTCCTCTAATCCAGACAGTTCGATCTCCGTCATATAACCTACGGTTCCCAGATTCACTCCGATGATGGGGACAAGGATCTTCTTCGTCTCTCTGGCTGCCTGCAGCACCGTGCCGTCGCCGCCCAATACGATCATGCAGTCCACATCTAACGGAATGTCCGTTGCTTCCTCTTCCGCCACGGAATCCGCTTCTTCCTTCCAGTCGGATTCCTTGACCTTTAATTTCACCGTACAGCCTTTGGTTTCCAGATAATTCTGGATCCGTTTCGTGGTCGCAAGCTCCTGATCCTTATGCTTGTTGGTATATATCAGAAAATGCTTCATAGCTTCGCACTCCTTGTCTGTTACAGGGTATGAGAGTTGTCTACGATACCTTTGATTACGGCATCCCATTCAGGGGTATAGGACAGTCCGGTCTTTTCCTCTATAATAGTCTGTAAGGCGCTCTCCGCTTCATGCTCGGTCAGCGCCAGCTTTTCTTCGGAGATCTCCTCCGGCTTACGGATATGTAGCAGATATTCGATATTGCCCTCCGGTCCCTTGATGGGGGAATATTCCAGATGCAGTACTTCGAAACCAATGCTGTCCGCATAGTCGATGATCTTGCGGATCACTTCCTCGTGGATCTGAGGCTCTCTCACCACACCGTTCTTGCCCACCTTGCCTCTGCCGGCCTCGAACTGGGGCTTGATCAGACACACCATCTGTCCGCCGGTCTTTAACAGATTTCTCGCCGGGATCAAAATCTTGGTCAGAGAAATAAAGGACACATCCACGCTGGCGAAATCCAGTGCATCCGGGATATCCTCCGGGGTCACATAACGGAAATTGGTCTGTTCCATGCATACCACCCGCTCATCATTCCGCAGTTTCCAGGCTAACTGCCCCTGTCCCACGTCCACGGAATACACCTTCGTGGCTCCGTTCTGGAGCATGCAGTCCGTGAAGCCTCCGGTAGATGCACCGATATCCATGCAGATCATGCCGTCCAGCAGAAATCCCCACTGTTCCATTGCCTTTTCCAGCTTCAGGCCTCCGCGGCTGACATATTTCATGGTATGATTTCTGACTTCCAGCTTGATCTTGCTGACATCAAATCCGGTGCCGGCCTTGTCTTCCTTCTGTCCGTTGACATAGACATTGCCCGACATTATGATGGCTTTTGCCTTTTCTCTGGAAGGAGCATACCCCTGCTCTACCAGAATCACATCCAGTCGTTCTTTCATCTTCGTCTCCTAATTATTTATAATCTTTCCAGAATTTTCTCCGTGATGCTTTCCGCATCCAATCCGATCTCCTTTTTCAAAAGCTCTACATTTCCATGTTCCACATAAGCATCGGGAATAGCTGCCATGACACATTTGATCCGTTTCTCGTGGTCATTCAGACAATCCAACACCTTTTCTCCGAATCCTCCGCTTTGGACATTTTCTTCCATGGTCACGATCATCTCATGATCTTCACAGGCCGAAAGTACTGCCTCTTCGTCAATGGGCTTGATAAATCTGGCATTGATGATACTTGCCTTGTAACCCTTTTCATGCAGAAGCTTCTGGACTTCCTCCGCTGTCTTTACCATACTGCCTATGGCAAACAATGCGATACCGCCCTCTCTTGCGATCCACTCCGCCTTGCCCAGTTCAATGGGAGCACGGTGTTCGGCAAGTCCGGCATAAGCCGTTCCTCTGGGATATCGCACCGCAATGGGCGCATCCAGTGCCACGGCAAACTTCATCATATCCGATAATTCCCATTTGTTCTTCGGCGCACAGATATGCATATTGGGAATTCCCGACAGATAGGTATAATCAAAAATACCCTGATGGGTCTCACCGTCACTCCCCACCAGCCCTGCACGATCTATAGCAAACACTACCGGCAGGTTCTGAATACACACATCATGCAGGATCTGATCGTAGGCTCTCTGTAAAAATGAAGAATACACCGCAACAATAGGCCTCATGCCTCCTGCTGCCAGTCCTGCTGCGAAGGTCACCGCATGTTCCTCCGCAATTCCCACATCAAAGAACCGATCCGGGTACATATTCCGGAAGCGCTTCAGTCCGGTGCCGTCCGGCATGGCTGCCGTAATAGCCACTACCCGTTCGTCCCGCTGGCCCAGCTTGCACATAACAGTGGAAAACACATCCGTATAATTGGCCACGGTGCGGGGATGGGAAGGAATTCCCGTCTCGATGTCAAAAGGCTCTGCCCCGTGAAATCTGGCGGGATGTTTCTCCGCCGGTCCATAGCCCTTGCCCTTCTGGGTAATCACATGCACCAGCACAGCTCCCTTGACTCTCTTGGCTTCCTCAATGACCTTGATCAGGCCTTCGATATCATGTCCGTCTACCGGTCCTAAATAAGTCACTCCCATATCCTCAAAAAACATCCCGGGGATCACCAGCTGTTTGAAGCTGCTCTTGGCCCGGCGGATACTATTGACAATACCGTCGCCACCGGGTTTTCTCTTGAGAGCGTTGTATATGCCCTCTTTCAGATCCAGATAACCGGTCGCCGTACGGATATTGTTCAGATATTTGGAAACACCGCCCACATTTTCGGAGATGGACATATTGTTGTCGTTTAATACCACAATAAAGTTCGTCTCCAGTTTGGCTGCATTGTTCAAGGCCTCGTAAGCCATGCCTCCTGTCAGAGAGCCGTCTCCGATCACGGATACAATGGTGGTCTTCTCCCCTTTGAGATCTCTTGCCTTCACCAGTCCCAGTCCTGCGGATATGGAGGTAGAACTGTGTCCGGTATCAAATGCATCATAATCACTTTCTTTTCTCTTGGGGAACCCACTCATGCCATGGAACTGGCGTAAGACATCGAAACCGTCCTTGCGGCCCGTTAATATTTTGTGGGTATAAGACTGATGACCTACATCCCAGATGATCTTGTCCTCCGGGAGATTCAGAGCAAGATGAAGTGCCATGGTCAGTTCCACCGCTCCCAGGTTCGAACCCAGATGCCCCCCGGTCACACTGATCTTTTCGATCAGGAACTGCCGAATCTCCTCCGCCAGTTCCCCATAGTCTGATTTATCTATTTTTTTGATATCGTTTGCTTTCTCGATCTTATCCAGTAACATTGGCTTTTCCTCTGCTATTTCGTTCTATGGACCAGGTGCAGCAACAGCTCCTTCAGGAATTCATGTTCTCCCGAAAAGCTGTCCAGAGTCGCTACCGCTTCCCCGGTCAGCCGTTCCACTTCTCTGCCGGATTCTTCCAGTCCGTGTAAAGTCACATAGGTCTGCTTATGATTCTGTGCATCACTTCCGGTAGCTTTTCCCAGCTCCTTGCTGTCCCCTATCACATCCAGAATGTCATCCTGGATCTGGAATGCAATGCCGACATTGTAGGCACACAGTTCCAATGCCGCAATCTCTTCATCGGTTGCCCCTGCCAGCGTAGCTCCGATAGTCATGGCCGACTGGATCAGGGCTGCCGTCTTGTTGGCATGGATGAACAGGATCTGTTCTGTGGTCAGAGGTTCTGCCTGTTCCTCCGCTTCAATATCTGCGTTCTGGCCGCCGATCATCCCATAGATTCCTGCCTTGCGGGCTAAAATATTCAGTGCCGCCGCCACTCTCGGGTAATTCGGATCTACCGGTTCTCCCGAGGTGCATGCCGGAAAAGCACGAAATGCAGTCTCAAAGGCATAATTGAGCAGTCCGTCTCCTGCCAGGACTCCCATACCGTCACCGTACACAGACCAGGTGGTCTTGCGGCCTCTGCGGTACTCGTCATTGTCCATGGCCGGCAGATCATCATGTACCAGAGAATATGTATGGATCATCTCGATCGCCGCCATAAAAGGCTCTATCGTATCATCTTTGCCACCGAACATTTTATAGGTCTCCTGCATCAGCATGGGACGCAGGCGCTTTCCGCCTGCCATAAGACTATAGTTCATGGCTTCAATAACGGTCTTCTGGTATCCTTCCTCTGCCGGAAGATATTCCTTCAGTAATTCTTCAATCGCTGCCGTTCTCTTCTGCAATTCCTGTCTGAATAACGTTTCTTCCATGTCTGATGCCAACCTTCCTCTACCTGCCGGTATGCTGTATGCTTACTGGGGATCCAGCGGTTCCAGTCCGCCCTCTTCGTTCAGCTTCATGACCTGTTTTTCCACCCGGTCGATCTGTTCGCTGCACCGTTTCAGCAGATTCATGCCCTTGCTGTACGCCGTGAAAGCTTCCTCCAGAGAAATATCCTCTGCTTCCAGCTGTCCGATCAGTTCTTCCACTGCGGAAAAATTCTCTTCCAGGCTCTGTGGTTCCTGTGCTTCCGTTTTCTTTTTTCCTGCCAAAATAGCACCTCCGTCTGCTGCCTGCATCTATCTGCATCCCCCGGATACCGGTAAATGCTATCCGGGAAGTCTTTCTTCCTTCTGTATCTGTTCCACCCGGGTATCGATCACGCCGTCACTCACCCGGATCCGCAGGCGCTCCCCTGCTTCCACCTGGATCACGGAACGGATATTTTTCCCATCGGTATCCTCCACATAGGAAAAACCACTGTTTAACTTTTCCAAAGGAGAGACCGCTTTCATTCTCTCAATATACAATGCCAGGTTATGTCTGCGTTCCCGCAGGATCGCCTGCAGCCGGTTCTGCAGCCGGTCTTCCAGCTGTATGCTGTAAGTCCTCTTCTCCCGTATCCGGCTGGCGGGGCTTAAATATTTCAGGCGCATTTCCATCTGATCCGCCTGCTGCCTCTTATGCTGAAGCACTCGTCCCATCCGCTGATACAGCCTGTCCTGTCTGTCCAAAATCTCATTCTCAATATCACTGACCTGTGTCACTGCCAGTTCTGCCGCTGCCGACGGGGTCGGTGCCCGCAGATCCGCCACATAATCAATGATCGTGGTATCCGTCTCGTGTCCAACCGCCGAAATAATGGGAACAGAGCAGTCGAATACTGCCTGTGCCACCATTCTCTCGTTGAACGCCCACAGATCCTCGATGGAGCCGCCCCCACGTCCCACGATCATGACATCCACGCCCTGTCTCTCCAGTGCACGGATTCCGTTCACAATGGAAGGCGCCGCCGAAGCTCCCTGTACCAGCGCAGGATACAAAATAATCTGCACGAAGGGATTCCGTCTGGAGGCGATCTGTATGATATCCCGGACTGCCGCGCCGGTATCTGCCGTGACTACCCCAAGAGTATGGATATACTTCGGAATCTGCTGCTTATACTCCGGAGCAAACATGCCCTCTTCCGCCAGTTCCCGTTTTAGTTGTTCGTATTTTTCATAGAGGGCTCCGGCGCCGTCCAGCGTCACTTCCTTCACATACAGCTGATATCTGCCGTCACGCTCAAATACACTCACACTGCCCTTCGCAATTACCTGCTGCCCTTCCGTCAGCCGGAATCCCAGACCTCTCCGGTCTCCGGCGAACATAATGCAGTTCAGGGCACTGGCAGAATCCTTTAACGTAAAATAAATATGTCCAGAGGGATGGTATTTACAGTTGCTTACCTCACCCTTTACAGATACCATCTGTAAAAAGTAATCCTGCGTGAACATATTTTTGATATAAGTATTCAGTTGTCGTACGCTGATTACGTTCTGTATCCTACTCACCGGATTTCATGATCTTGGCAAGGATCGCATTGACGAATCCGCCAGAGCTTTCCTGTCCGTACTTTTTGGCAATCTCGATTGCCTCGTTAATAGCAACGCCATTCGGGATATCGTCATCATAGCGCAGCTCATATGCACCAAGACGCAGTACTGCAAGCTCCACCTTTCCCATACGGGTGGTATCCCAGCCTTCGGTATTCTCATTCAACAGCCTGTCAAGCTCGGGGATTTTCTCCCTGATCTTCTCAAAGCGGGCCGCAATGGCATCTGCATCCTGCCAGGAAGGAACTTCCTCATTATTCTCGCGGAACAATGCAATCTGTTCCGGCATATCCTCCGGTGCATGAAACTCCACGCGGTATAAAAGTTTGAAAACCTGTTCTCTCTGCTCGTGTCTTCCCATAATATCTTCCTGTAATTCCTCTTATTTATCCTTCTTCATGTTCACACCGGCAATACGGATGTTCACATCAGAGCAGGTCAGTCCTGTCATATTCTCAATGGCATTTTTCACCTTCTGCTGTACTGCCTGACAGGTAGCGGGAATATTGTAACCGTACTCCATGGTCACAGTCAGATCCACGGTCACATTCTTGTCCAGCACCTCTACTTTGACACCCTTGGTCAGGCTCTTAACGCCTACCTTGCTCATGAGTTCGTTGGTAACATTACCAGCCATGGCGCTGACACCGTCTACCTCGGTAGCTGCTAAAGATGCGATCATAGCCACTACATCATCGGCGATCTGTACGGTACCGATGCTCTCGTCTTCCCTTAATACCAGGTTCTTCTTATCTATTTCTTTTTCCATGATAGCTGATCCTCCTAATAATAACTAATTAGTTACAGTATACCAAATCCTTATTCATTTGTCACCCAAAAAGTCAAGGATAATTGTTTCCCGTTCTGGGCATAAGTGACGGTATTGCTGTTCCCCTGTATCTGCATATAGGAAAAAATCTCCTGCTCATCGATCAATGCATGACAGATTTCCTGATAACAGAGTTCATCTGCACATTTTATCGTCACTTCCGTTCTGCCGCCCTCTATGGCTCTGTCGAAGACCGCCTGCATCTGTTCATGGTCATAGGAAGTAAAGTAGGAACCTTCCCGCACATAATAATTTGCTTCCGTCGCCGTACATTCCGGCATAGGGATCACCGCTTCGATACGATGCGTCCGTAGCAGATCCTCTGTAGTCACGCACAGATAATCATAATTGATCTCCGGCAGGCTCCTCTGCTCGCTGCCATTCTCCATGCGGTAAGAGGCATCTCCCCAGGTGGTATCTACATAATAATAGTCCCCGTCCACCTGTACCAGATTCCAGGCATGAGCTTCTCCGGTATCCACCGTTCCCTGCACCAGGGTGCACATCACCCCCAGATGATTCAACAGATACTGGGTGGCTTTGGCATATCCCTGGCAGACAGAAGCTCCTCCTAAGAATACCGAGGCAATGTTCTGATTATCCGCCGCACTCAGATCATAATTTGTTGAAAAGATGACCGCCTCATACACCGCTTTTACCTTATCGTACTCAGAAGCCGCCTCTTCCATACCGGACAGCCATTCCGCCGTCACACTGCGAATGGCCTCCGCCCGCGCTACGGCCTCTTCCTTCGTCTGATCGTAAGTGCCTGCGAAGTCGATTCCTACGGTTTTCTCCCCTCTGGAATATTTGGTATAAGTATATCCTGTGGTGTAAAAAATCTCCGGATGATCTATCAGCACGCACTGAAATACTTTGTCAATGTCCTGTTCATCCATTCCCTGTTCCAACGGTTCCGTGGACAGTTTGATCGTGTCATCCATAGACCCAATCGCCTGCTCGATCTCCTGATACCAGATCTGTTCCTGCGCATCCAGACTCTCATATGCAAAACGAGAGCCTCCCTCCTCTAAAAGGGAAAAGCTCTCTGTATTGTCATTTTCCGCAGCCGCCGTCTCCTGCACAGGCATAGTATCTATCTGTGACTCGGGCAGCACGATGGTCTGGGGTACTTCCTGCAGAACCTCCTGTGAGGAGCATCCTGTCAAAAGCAGTAACATCAGAATTCCGGCACATAACTTTTTCTTATTCCGCATTCTATCCCCCTACACACTTTTTGTTTCCATATAATTACTAATTGCGTCCGAACTCCGTCAGCACCAGTCCCTTATTACGGTCCAGAGTCATGCCGATGCTCCAGGAATTCACAAACAGTAATAAAGGATTACCCTTCATGTCCTTGACCTTCTTCATATCGGAAGTACCGGACAGCTTGGCCAGGTCGATCTCATCCTTATTCTCGATCCAGCGGATATGCTCATAAGGCAGGTTCTCCAGACGGATCTCCACGTTATATTCGTTCTCCAGACGGTATTTCAGTACATCGAACTGCAGCACGCCTACCACACCGACGATGATCTCTTCCAGACCGGTATTGAACTCCTGAAAGATCTGGATGGCACCTTCCTGAGCGATCTGCTCTACGCCCTTGACGAACTGTTTTCTCTTCATGGTATCCACCTGGCGCACTCTGGCAAAATGCTCCGGTGCGAAGGTCGGAATACCTTCATACTGGAACTTCTCCCTGGGCATGCACAGTGTATCTCCGATGGAGAAAATGCCGGGATCGAAGACACCGATAATATCACCCGCATAAGCCTCGTTTAAGATCTTACGTTCATCCGCCATGATCTGCTGGGGCTGGGATAATCTCATAACCTTATTGCCCTGCACATGACGCACTTCCATGTTGGCATCGAATTTACCGGAGCAGATACGCATGAATGCGATACGGTCTCTGTGAGCCTTGTTCATGTTAGCCTGGATTTTGAAAACAAAGGCACTGAACTCATGCTCCGTCGGGTTGATCATACCGATGTCTGCTTTTCTTGGCAGCGGCGTGGTAGTCATATTCAGGAAATGCTTTAAGAAGATCTCCACACCGAAGTTGGTCAAAGCAGATCCGAAGCATACCGGGGTCAGGTTACCCTTCTGCACTTCCTCCAGATCAAACTCTGCGCTGGCGCCGTCCAACAGTTCCACCTCGCCAAGCAGCTTGTCCGCTGCATCCTCTCCGATCAGTTCCTTCAGATGTTCTTCGTCCTGAATGGGGATCTCGGTGGAAGTTCCTTCCTTCGTTCCCTTCTCCGTATCGGAATATGCGATCACACACTTTTTCTCACGGTCGTAGACACCCTGGAATTCCTTGCCGGAACCGATGGGCCAGTTGATGGGGCAGGTGGCAATGCCAAGCTCCTTCTCGATATCATCCAGCAGTTCAAAGGTATCTCTTGCCTCACGGTCCATCTTGTTGATGAAGGTGAAAATAGGGATCTTGCGCATCACGCAGACCTTGAACAGCTTTCTCGTCTGGGCCTCGACACCCTTGGAAGCATCGATGACCATAACTGCGGAGTCCGCTGCCATCAGGGTACGGTAGGTATCCTCAGAGAAATCCTGATGTCCCGGGGTATCCAGAATATTGATGCAGTAACCGTCATATTCAAACTGCAATACGGAAGAGGTAACGGAAATACCTCTGTCTTTCTCAATCTGCATCCAGTCGGATACCGCATGTCTGGCCGTTGCCTTACCCTTTACGCTTCCTGCCAGGTTGATGGCTCCTCCGTAGAGCAGGAACTTCTCAGTCAGGGTCGTCTTGCCGGCATCCGGGTGGGAAATAATGGCAAACGTCCGGCGGCGGTTGATCTCTTCTGTATAATTATTACTCACTACTATAGTCCTCCAAATATATCTCTTATATCTCTAAAAATCTATTTTCGCAGTTCTTCGGGATCTGCTATCTATGATGGATCTGCCTTTAAAACAGAGCTTCCTTCAAACTCCGGTTGGATTCCGAAATAATCCAATACCGTAGCTCCGATATCGGAAAAAGTCGGTCTGGTTCCGCGATTCCCCGGCGTCACAGGCGCACCGTACATAAGAAACGGAGTATATTCTCTGGTGTGATCCGTGGTGGCTGTGTAAGCGGGATCACAGCCGTGGTCTGCGGTGATCATCAGAATATCATCCGGCTTCATGCGTGCCTGGATCTCCGGCAGCTTCTCATCAAAATAAGCCAGTGCCTTCGCATAGCCGTCCACATCTCTTCTATGGCCGTAGAGCATGTCGTAATCCACCAGATTGATAAAGCAGAGTCCTTCGAAATCCTTGTCCAGATATTCCAGTGTCCGCTCAATGCCTTCCGCATTGCCGGAAGTGTATACATGCTCGGTAATGCCCCTGCCTACGAAAATATCCTGGATCTTACCCACAGCAATGACATCCTTACCGGCAGCCTTCAGCTGATCCAGCATGGTCACTGCGGGAGGCAGCAGGGAAAAATCGTGTCTTCTGGGGGTACGGGTATAATGTCCGCTCTCACCGATAAAAGGTCTCGCAATGACACGGCCCACACCGTGTTCTCCCTGTAAAATCTGTCTGGCGATACGGCAATAATCATATAACTGCTCCACAGGAACCACATCCTCATGGGCAGCGATCTGAAACACACTATCTGCGGAAGTATATACGATCAGTTTGCCGGTGCGCACATGCTCGTCCCCGTAATCCGCAATGACCTGTGTGCCGGAGTACGGCTTATTGCACAGCACATCTCTGCCGGTGCGGATCCGGAACTCTTCCAGCACATCCTCGGGGAAGCCGTCCGGATAGGTAGGCAGTGGCTTGGGAGAATAGATACCTGCGATCTCCCAGTGTCCGATGGTCGTGTCCTTTCCACGGGAACGCTCCGTCATGCGGGTATAAGCTGCCGTGGGATGGTCTGTTTTCTCTCCCACTTTCACGCCGTCAATATTAAACAAACCCATGTTTTTCATATTTTCCATATGAAAAAAAGGACTCTTTGACACGCTCCCCAGTGTATTTACATTGATGTCACCGTAAGCTGCGGCATCCGGCATCTGTCCGATACCGAAGCTGTCCAATACAATTAAAAAGACTCTCTTCATTGTTTCTTCCTTTTGTCAAGTTTTCCAGGTTAAGTTATGATACCATCCAGATTGTTCCGTGCTTCGCACTCTCACAATCTGGACCGCATTCGTAATCCGCTCATTTTCTTCGAAAATGGCTGCTTGCTCCTCCGAGTTCTTATGATACCATCCAGATTGCTTCGTGCTTCGCACTCTCTCAATCTGGACCGCATTCGCAATCCGCTCATTTTCTTCGAAAATGGCTGCTTGCTCATGTGGTACGGGTTACGAATTCAAAAAGCCTCCTGCAAGCAAGCTTGCGTAGGCTTTTTAATTGTAACCCTTGGTATCATAACATAATTTTTCCCCTATGTACACAAAAATATCACTGTGCAATGGTGCTGATGACGATATTTTCCGCCGCAATATCCGTCTTTCTTTTTACGATATCTTCGATCTGTGCCCGCTGCACATCCGTCAGTTCTGCGGCATTGACCACCACATCCACGGCATCCCCGTTGATGCTGACCACAGCTTCACTGAAACCTTTCGCCTGCAAAAGCACCTCGGCCGCCGCTTCCTTTTCCGCGATATCAGTCATGCGCACCATGCTGTCCACTGCTTCCTGTTTCTGGGCATCGCTGAGCTCAGTACTGTTGATAATCTCCAATAAGGTCTCTTTATTCCGGGCTCTGGTCTGCTCCTTGGAAAGCCTTGCAGCAGACAGTACCTCCACACCGTTCGTTCCGGTCAACACTGCTTCCCCGGGAATCTCCCCTTCGTCCGGCGTAGCCTCTGCCACCTGCATATCTTCATCCAGATAATCTTCCATGACGATCTCCACATCCGAATCCAGGCTTTCCATATCTGTGACAATGTCTGTGGAATCCACTGCACTGAGATCTTCTGTATTATCCGACGCCAGATACTCCTTTTCCAGGTTGGTCCCCGCAAACTGCAGATAACCTGCAATGGCTATCATGATGGCAAGTGCGGTAATCATAAGCTGATTCTTCTTAATTAAGTTTTTCACTGCGTTCCCCTTTTCCAAAGGCCTGTATCTGCCTTCTTGATTTTATACTCTATTGTATGTACCCGTCTGTGCGGATATGTTTCCTGTGACTCATTTTTCCAACACCTTGACTTTGTGGGCTTCCACACCGAAAAGTGCCTGTGCGATCTGCGTGATTTCACTGGTCATATTGCCTTTTCCGGCTCCTTCCGCCACCACCAGCACCCCCTCCACTTGGGGTGTGATCGTCTTCGCTACAAACGGTGTGCCCTGACTGCCGTCCTGATAGACGGTCTGGTATCCGGTATTGGAAGAACTCACGGTGCGGGTTCCTCCGGCGGAGTCCTGTTCTTCTGTCTGGGAACGATCCGCGGTCATGTCTTTTTCCACAATTCTTTCCTCCGAGGATTCCAATGTGATCATGACTTCCACCTCTCCCAGTCCCCGGACGGATTCCAGCATTTTCTTCAGTTTTCCCTCCAGATAGGCGGTATATTCCTCCGCGCTTCCCGCTGCCACCGCCCGGGTTTCGGTATCTACCGCCGTCTCCTGTTCCCCGGTTGTCTGCGAAGGAGAAGTGAAAATTCCGGCATTGTACTGTTCTGCAGTCTCTGTGCCGACGGAAGCTGCCTGTGGCTCCTCCTTTTTCACCGGCAGGGCGATGATAAACAATAGGACACCCAACAATACCAGAATCAACAGGTTGTCCCGACGGAACCATTTCGGAGGGCCGGAACCGCCTGCACCGTTACCTGTACCAATGCTGCCTGTGATCTTTTCCCAGAATTCACCCATTGCTTCTCACCTCTTTTTCTTCCCTGGCTCCGGTTTTTCTACCGTCATTTTCCTTAGCTCTCCGGCAGACTTCTCCATCATTCCAGCCGGATTGGTGCAATGTCCACATGGATTCCCTCCGTTTCTGCATTTTCCCTATCCGTTTCCTTCTGATCCGATACTTCCCCACTGTTTTCTCCTGTAACAGCTCCCTGTGCAGAATCTTGCTCCCACACATTTGCCGGGTCATATCCTTCCCCGGCTTCCTGCGCCACAGCAGCTGCCGTATTCCCGATCTCTTCCTGCGACTGTTCTGCCTGTTCGGAGGCCCGGGTCAGCACGGTCTGCAATTCTTGCATAAATCCTGTCACCTGTTCTTCTGCATTCCAGCCGTCTCCGCCGCCGAACATGGTCAGAACAGGCTGTAACAACTGCAGCAACAGCATAACGGATAATAACAGTTTCAAATATTTATCGTAGGACTCCTTCGGTCTGAAATGCACTACGGTCTGTGCACAGATCAGGAAGATCCCGGCCTGTCCGATCACCCGGTATAACCATTGCATCCTCTTACCTCCCCCTGCTTCCGATAGCTAATAGTGCCAATGTGATCAGAAACAACAGCATGGCTGTGCCCGCAGTACGAAACAGAAGCATCCCTGCATTTCCCATATGATCCGTACAGTTGGTCACTCTTTTATCGCTGACGATCCCCATAAAAGCTGCCGCACACTTGATCAAAAACGCAGTAAACAAAATCTCCAGAAGCGGAGCCGCACACGCCGCCAGAAGCAGTAACAGCAAAAGTACGCCGATGCTGTTGCGGATGACAACGGCTGAACCCACCGCCAGCTCCAGAAGCCCGTCTGCCGCATTTCCGATCCCCGGCAGTGCCGAAAGTGCCTTTTCCACGGCGGAGGTCTTCACGGAATCCAATACCGGTGTGATCAATGACTGGAACACACTGATCCCCGTGACCACTCCCAGAGAAGCCTTGAGAATCCAGCCCACCGCCTTTTCCAGAAGTTCCGTCAAAAGTGTCAGCTTTTCCTCCACCCAGATCCCGTTGATCATGGTCAACAGGCCATAGCAGTAAATCAGTGGTAGTACCACACCCAACAGTATTTTTTCCGTACCATAGATCAGAAGTAGCATCAGCTGATACCCGGCTCCCACTGTAGCCGGCCCCGAGGCCACTCCCACCGCAAGAAGATACGTAGGTACCATCAGCCTTACAAACAACACGATATTTTCCACCGTCTCTCTTGCGGTTCCCAGAATCCCGGAAAAACATTGCAGCAGGATCACTCCCATGAGCAGATAGATAAAGTAAAAGCTTAAATCCGCAATCTGATGTTTGTCGAAAACCTCCACGAAATGAATCAGCAGTGCAGAAAGGATCCCCAGTACGATCAGCCAGATCAGAATATTTTTCCTGCCCGCAGCAGATGCTCCCATTCCCTGTATCACTTCCTGCAACAGGGTTCCCGCTGCCCCCAGCACATCTCCCTGCAGCAGTTGTCCCATCAATTCCGCCACGGAGATCCGTGAGGCCGGAAACAGCTTCTGCATCCCTTTTTCCAGTTCTTCCATGCCATATTCCTGCCACATTGCATCCATTGCTCCCTCACTCTTATAAAATACCATAGATCTGTCGGATCACCGTAAGCAGAATCGGCAGTCCCGCAAACAGTACCGAAAGTTTTCCCAGAATCTCGATCTGATCCGATACCGCTGCGAATCCGGCATCCTTGCAGATTCCGGCGCTGAATTCACACAGGTAGGTGATCCCCACCACTTTCATCAAAATACCGAGATACCCTTTTGCATCCCCGAGGTACTGCTGTAATCCCGCAAACTCCTCCAGCAACTGTCCCGTCAGCCCCAGCACATAGGAAAATACCAGCACACTCAGGGCAAATCCGATCAGCAGCGTATATTCCGGCCGCTGTTGCCTAAATTGTATGGCAAAAAGAACTCCGGCGATCCCAAGCAATGCAATCTTAATGATCTCGGACATATTTCCTCCTATTAAAACGAAAACAGAGTCTGTACGGTATCAAACAGATCATAGATATACGGAACGATCCAGCTAAGAACCAGGATCAGTCCCGCAAGGCTGACGAGAAAAGCATGTTCCTCCCTGCCGCTGTGTTTTAAGACCTGGCTGAGTATCGTTACAAGGATTCCTACCGCAGCTATTTTAAAGATCAGTCCTATTCCCATCTTTCCCCGTCCTTTTCTCTTCTCTCTGTGGTCTCCGGAACCGGCATCAGACTAACAATAACAGTATCAGCAGACCGCTCATGGCTCCCAGTCCTACGGAGAGCCTGCATTTCTGTGTAATTTCCCGCTGCTGCATATCCGCCGTATGTTCCAGTCCCTGTCTGGACAATTCGATACTTTTTATCTGCATCGTTTCATCCGCATAGCCCTCTTTTTCCGCAAAACGCAAAAACTCTTCAATGTCTTCTTTTTTCAGAGGAAGCATCCGCAGCTGTCTGCGAAAGCTTTTCTCCGCCAGTTCCAGAAAACCAGCATCCTCCGTCTCCGCATATTCACGGTATACTTCGGTGCAGATCTCTCCCAGCCTGTCTTTCCGTTGTCTGCCGGTCTGTCGGCAGCATTCCGGAAGTGTTGACCCGTTGTACCGGATCTCACTGATCCACTGTTCCAGAATGCGGATGAGTTCCCGGATCGTATATAATCTTCCTAAGAATTGCTGCCGATACCACAGTCCCATTCCAAAGCATCCCAACAGAATCAGAAATCCTCCGAGCATCTGCATTCCATCCGTCCCCTTCCTTTTAAGATCACTATGCGGTCAAATATCTGTCGCAGGCAGGATTCACCCAGGCGCTTTGCTGCGTCCGTCTCGTCCGTTCCATGCAGAGTGGCCAGCAGACCGCAGCCGCAGGCCGCTGCTTTTTGTAAGGCCCGCCTGTCCGTTTCCTCCCCCAGTTCATCCACTGCAATGACTTGAGGTGACATGGAACGCAAAAGTAATAACATCCCCTGAGCCTTGGGACAGCCATCAAGCACATCCGTCCGCATCCCCAGATCATTCTGAGGTCTTCCCAGATAGCTTCCCGCCAGCTCCGAGCGCTCGTCCACCACTCCCACCCGAAGTCCCGCACCATACGTATTACCATCGGAAATCTGACGGATCAGATCCCTGAGCAGAGTGGTTTTGCCGAATCCCGGAGGCGATACAATCAGGGTATTCTGAAATTTTCCTTTCTTATATAATTTTGGCAGGATACCGTCAGCTGCTCCCCGGATCTCATGGGCGACCCGGATATTGATAAACGCAATATTTTTCAGAGTGCGGATCACTGTTTCATTTTCCAACACAGCCTGTCCGCACAATCCGATCCGGTGTCCGCCTTCCACAGTCAAAAAGCCCTGTCTGATCTCATCGGCATAAGCATACACCGAATCCTGACACAGCCAGGCGATCAACTCCCGTATCTCCGCTTCCGTCACCAGATGCGCTCCGTAAGGATGCTCCTGCCATTCCCCGCCGTTATTTAAGAAATAATCTCCTCTCGATGTTTCCACGATCACCGGCCTGTCCACACGTAGACGGATCTCGCAGATTTTTCCCCCATTATCCGCTGTCTTCTGCCAGAATGCTCTTCTCTTTTGCGGAAAAATACGAAGCAGGCTGTCCATGTTTCTCCTCCCGTAACTATTCAGAACCTCATGCGCAAAATCGTTCCTTCGGAACTTCTCCTTTGCGAATGCAGGCATTCATCAAGACTTAGCTGATATTTAATGCTCTGAATAGTTACAATATATGTCTCCGTGGACAGGATATTCCTTTCAATCTTCTCTTTTTTTCTATAGTGTGGTATAATAAGCGATAACTGTTTTTATGACTTTTGTTTTGGAGGTTTTTATGAACATAATCATTGTGGGCTGTGGCAAGGTTGGCTACACCCTGGTAGAGCAATTAGGCGGTGAGAATCACAATATCACCGTGATCGATACCAATGAGGAAAAGGTGAATTCCATCACGGATGATCTGGATGCCATGGGCATCGTGGGCAATGGTGTCAGCTTCCAGACACTGTCTGAGGCCGGCATTGACCATGCGGATCTGCTGATCGCCGTGACCGGATCCGATGAGCAGAATCTTCTGTGCTGTGTCATTGCGAAAAAGGCGGGACATTGTAAGACCATCGCCCGTGTCCGCAATCCTATCTACAATAATGAGATTGCTTTTCTGCGGGAAGAACTGGGGCTTGCCATGATCATCAACCCGGAGCTGTCCAGTGCCGCCGAGATTGCCCGGATCTTCCAGTTTCCTTCTGCAGTTAAGATCGATACTTTTTCCAAGGGAAGGATCGAGCTTCTGCATTTCCGCGTGACCCATGACTGTCTCTTAAATAATTATGAACTGATCCATATCCGTACCACCTTAAAATGCGATGTACTGGTATGTATGGTCACCAGAGATAATCAGGTGCTGATTCCCCGGGGTGATTTTGTCTTCCGGGAAGGCGATGTGGTAGCTATTGTGTCCACTCCTCCCAAGGCCAATGATTTCTTCAAAAAGATCGGTATCGGCGCCGGCAGGGCACGTACTGCCATGATCGTCGGTGGCGGAACCATTGCTTATTATCTGGCAAGAAGACTTTTAGAAGTCGGCATCCATACCAAGATCATCGATCAGGATCCCGCTCGCTGCGAGCATCTGAGTGAACTGCTGCCCAAGGCTTCCATTATCTGCGGTGACGGTACGGATGAACGTCTTCTGATACAGGAGGGGCTGGAGAACGTGGATGCTTTTGCTGCACTGACCGGACTGGATGAGGAAAATATCCTCCTGTCACTGTATGCGAAACGGACTTCCCGCGCAAAGGTAGTCACCAAGATCAACCGTATCAACTTCAGTGGTGTCTTAAGTGATATCAAGCTGGATACGATCTCCTATCCGCGCCTGGTAACTGCAGATATGATCATTAAATATGCACGATCCATGAATGAATCTCTCAACAGTAATGTGGAGAATCTGTATAAGCTGGAAGACGGTCATGCAGAGGCACTGGAATTCTACATCAAAGAGGATTCTGCCGTTACCAATATACCTCTGAACCGTCTGCACATCCGGAAAAATATCCTGGTCTGTTCCATCGTCCGCGGAGGACAGGCTATTATTCCCAGTGGTCAGGACGAGCTTCATGTAGGCGATTATGTGGTCGTAGTACTGACACATGCACGGCTGAATGATATTAAAGATATTATTGAAGGGTAATTTTGTAGAAGGACACTATCATGAATTTTGCGATATTGAGTTTTATTATCGGATTTATTTTACAATTTGAAGCTTTATTCTTACTGCTTCCCTGGATCGTGGGTATGATCTACGGAGAATATCATGTGGCACTGATCTATCTGGTGACCGCAGCTGTTTGTTTCATTTTAGGAAAATTGTTAAGTTTCAGGCACACAGGACGTTTTAAGGAATTGTACGTCAGGGAAGGCTTCACTGCCGTTGCCCTGGGATGGTTTGTCATGTCTGTTTTCGGTGCTATTCCCTTCGTTCTCACCGGAGAGATTCCTTTTTATATTGATGCTCTCTTCGAGACGATCTCCGGCTTTACGACCACAGGTTCCAGTATCCTGTCCGATGTGGAAGCACTCAGCTATGCCAGCCTGTTCTGGCGCAGCTTCACTCACTGGATCGGCGGTATGGGCGTATTTGTATTTATTATGGCGATCCTGCCGATGATGGGTGGCTCCACCATGAACCTGATGCGTGCGGAGAGCCCCGGTCCTTCCGTCAGCAAGCTGGTACCGAGAGTACGGGATACTGCGAAAATCCTCTATGGACTTTATATGGCGATCACTGTTCTGGGCGTGATCATGCTATGCCTGTGCGGTATGCCGTTGTTTGATTCCCTGTGTACGACCTTCGGCAGTGTCGGCACCGGTGGTTTCGGTGTCAAGAACAGCAGTATCGGCGGTTACTCTCCACTGATACAGAATGCAGTAACGATACTTATGATCTTAAGCGGTGTCAATTATACGGTATATTTCTGTCTGTTAAGCAGGCAGTTTAAGGAAGCTTTTTCCATCGAAGAAGTTCGTTGGTATTTTTTGATCATTTTCGCCAGTGCTCTGACGATCGCCTGGAATATCCGCCCGCTCTATGCAACTTTGGGAGAGACACTGCGGCACTCCTTTTTCCAGGTAGGAACGATCATCACCACCACCGGATTTGCCACCACGGATTTCAATATGTGGCCGCAATTGTCGAAGACGATCCTTCTGCTTCTGATGATGATCGGAGCCTGTGCCGGCAGTACCGGTGGCGGTATAAAGGTATCCCGTGTGCTGATCCTCTTCAAGGCGATCCGCAAGGAGCTGTCCATGATGATCCATCCCCGGATGGTGAAAAAGATCAAGATGGACGGACACAATCTGTCCCACGAGACGCTTCGTTCCACCAATGTCTATATGACGGCTTATTTTATCGTACTCTTCGTTTCCCTGCTGATCGTCTGTCTGGACGAATATGACCTGAGCACAAACTTTACCGCAGTACTGGCCACCCTGAACAATATCGGTCCCGGCCTGGAGTTAGTCGGTCCCACCCAGAACTTCGCATTGTTCAGTCCTCTGTCCAAATGCGTGCTGATGTTCGATATGCTGGCCGGACGACTGGAACTCTTCCCCATGCTCGTGATCCTGCTGCCGTCCTGCTGGAAGAAATATTAATTCCTTAATCACAAAAATGAGTCTGTGATGACATTTTTAATCGTCACACAGACTCATTTTTTCATGCATACCTCTAATCAAATGTTGACCGAAATGAGAACGCTACATATCATTACAATCATTATATGATGTCGGGGTCAAAAGCCCCCGACTTTGATGCCTACGGATTGTTCCGTGCTACGCACTCCCACGTCTCTGCTCCGCTTCGGTCCGTGCTAGACATGTGCCACTGGCACATAGCACCCTACCCAATATTCGCATATCGTGGGATTATCATCCCACTTTTATGCTCATATCGGGGCGGGTCCTAAGGTCTTTCACCCAC
>NZ_JBKVQF010000006.1:66986-180112 GCF_046969025.1 Waltera sp.
ACCTATGAGCAAGCTCATGTGGGCTTAGACCTTTTGACCCTGGCATCATTATATATGAATCTTCAGACACTTCTTGCCGGTCAGTTCCTTCGTCCGTTCATCCGGCTGTCCAAAGCCAACATAAATATCTGCTCCCCTACCGGTATGTACAAATTTACCTTCTTCATCTACAACGGTAAATGCCCTCCTCGGAATTTCCAGTGTCACCATCTTTTCTTCTCCCGGTGCAAGTTCCACGCGCTTAAACACGGCAAGTTTAGGATTGGGCACTTCGTTGATATCCTCAACCTGTACATAGACCTGCAATACATCCTCTGTAAAAACATCTCCGTGATTTGCAACGGTTACTTCAACACCTACACTCTGTTCTTCCGTCTGTGCATATACCACATCTTCCGTCAATTCCGCCCTCGTAACTAGTGTATCAGCATAATTCAGCCCATAACCGAATGGATAAAGCGGAGCTTTTTCCACAAAGCGATATGTCCTGTTCTTCATGGAATAGTCATCAAAATCCGGCATCCCCTGTAAATTGCGGTAAATGGTAACCGGCAATTTACCCGAAGGTGATATTTCTCCAAAGAGTATATCTGCAACTGCCTTTCCACCTCTTGCTCCCGGATACCATGTCTGAAGAACTGCATTCGCCCTGTTATCTGCCAGGTTCAAATCCATAGCACTTCCTGCCATCATACATACAATAAACGGAACTCCCATTTCTGCCACGATTTCCAAAAGCCTCTGCTGTGAAGGCGGAAGCATCAGCCCCTGCTTGTCTCCGGATGCATATGCATTGCCTGTATCGCCCTCTTCTCCTTCAAGACTTTCGTCCAGTCCCAGACACAGAATAACAAGATCCGAATGTTCTGCAACTGTCATTGCCTCAGAGATACGGTCATCCTCTCTTGCCAGTTTTTCTACCTGATCTAAAAACAAATGGCAGCCTTCTGAATAAAGTACCCTGACATCATCGCCTACATAGTCCTGAATACCTTCCAGTACAGTAACATACCTTGAAGCCGTCCCATGATAATTGCCGATCAGGGCTTCTCTGGAATTGGCATTGGGACCAATGACTCCGATTGTTTTAAGTTTCTTTTTATTTAAGGGTAAAATACCATCATTTTTTAACAATACGACACTCTTGCATGCTGCCTCTATGGAAAGCTCAATATGTTCCCTACATTCAACAACTTCATACGGAATATGATCATATTCTGTCTCATCAAACATTCCCAGCAAGAATCTGGTCGTAAATAAACGAATGGCTGATTTCTGCAGTAGTTCTTTGGAAATAAGCCCCTCTTCATAGGCATTCAGGATTTTCTGATAAGTACATCCGCAATTAACATCGCAGCCCATCTCCAAAGCCAGTCTGACGCTTTCCTCCGGTCTGTCTGTCACCTTATGGTGTTCATGAAAATCACGGATAGCCCAGCAGTCTGAAACATAATGTCCCTGAAATCCCCACTGTTTTCTCAAAACCTCCACCATCAGATAACTATGAGCACAGCATGGTTCACCATTGGTTCTGTTATATGCGCCCATAACCGCTTCGACTTTTCCTTCCCTGACACAGGCCTCAAACTGCGGAAGATACGTTTCCCAAAGTTCTTTCATGCTAACCTTTGCATCAAAATAGTGACGTTTTTCCTCCGGGCCGGAATGTACTGCAAAATGCTTGGCACACGCTGCCGTGCGCAGATATTCTCCCTCTCCCTGCAGACCTTTGATATATGCAACACCCAGTATTGCAATCAGTGTCGGGTCTTCTCCATAAGTCTCATGTCCACGCCCCCAGCGGGGATCCCGGAAGAGATTGACATTGGGCGACCAAAGTGTAATTCCTTTATAAATATCACGGTCTTCATGTTTTTCATTTTCATTATATTTGGCTCTCGCCTCCGTAGAAACGGCAACTCCTATCCGCTCCAGCAGTTCTTCATCAAAAGTTGCTCCAAGCCCGATTGCCTGTGGAAAAACAGTTGCTGTACCCGCTCTTGCAACACCATGCAGGCCCTCATTCCACCAGTTATACTCCGGAATATCCAGATGTGGAATTTCATCTGCGTCAAAGCGCAGCTGTGAAGCCAGTTCCTCTACGCTCATCTGCTCCACCAATTCAGTAGCTCGTCTGACTGCCTCTTGTCTGTTCATAAATTCCTCCATAAATTTTTTTCTGATTATTAGCTATATAGGCTTAATACGGTCTGGCGTTCTCCTGAAAATCCTTTCTTGCCTCTGCCACACAGGTATCATAATCTGCCGAGTAAGGAACTTTCTGCTTGGATCTGAATCATTAGAAAAGCTGCGCTGTCATTTTCTTTTTGTCTTCTCTGATACTCTGTTGGCAGAATACCGTATTTCTCCCGGAACAGTCTGGAAAAAGCCTGACTGTTGGGGAAACCGTTCTTTAATGCAATTTCGCCTATGGTCAGATCCGTTTCCTCCAGTTCCCGCAATGCATGTTCAAACCGGATGCTCCGCAGATAATCTTTATAGTTGATTCTGCCATACTGACGGAACATTTTCGACAAGTAAGTAGGGCAATATCCAAATGTTGCTGCCAGGGTTTCCAGTGAAATTTCTTCTGCATAATGTTCCCGAAGGTATCCAGTAATTCTTTCAAGATGTCCTGACTGAGTATTCCCCGGATAATAATCCTTCTTTTCCTCAGGTATCCGATAAGCGGTTACCAGAAGATATTTCAGCTGATAAAAGATACTCTGCATCAACAGTTCATAGCCGTACTCTTTTCTGATCTGCTGTCTGTACATTTTCTCAAGTAATGCAAAAAGTTTTCCATCCTCTTCCTTTTTTTCACCGGAAAACCGCATTATCTGTTTTTCCATTGGGATCTGTAAAACAATTGCCTCATTTCGTCCCGATGTATGAATGGAATGCACTTCATTGCTGTTCACAATTATAAACTTTCCTGCCGGAAGGACATATTTTTTATCGCCGAGATAAAAATCTACCTTTCCCTCCCGCAAGGCAAATATTTCAACACTGCTATGTTGATGCGCCTCACATATATATTTTCCGTCTGCACCTTCGAAACGGAATAGCTTAAAGGGCAGTCCCCGATCCGGCACCACTGCTTCCTGCCGGTATATCTTCTCTTCTTTCATAGTCATCCCTAATATTCCACACCGGAAGATTTTCTGTTCCATGATAAAATCTCACCGGCAGTTTCCCGGAGGGGGAAAATTCTCCAAACAGCATTTCGGCAATTACCTTACCACCTCTGGCTCCCGGATACCAGCAATCCACGATGGCTTTCACATTCGGGTTGTGTTCCGCCCATGGCAGATCTATGGCGCTTCCTGCCATTAACAGAACCGCCACCGGTTTTCCCATCGCTGCAACAGTTTCCAGAAGTTCTTCCTGAAGTCCCGGCAGATTTAATCCCAGTTTGTCTCCGCTGGCATATTCATTCTTGGCATCGCCCTGTTCTCCCTCTATGGTTGCATCCAGTCCAAGGCACATTACTGCCACATCGGCATGTTCCACGGACAGCTTTACTTGCTCCGTGGTACGCACTCCCACTTCTCAGCTCCGCTGCGGTCCGTGCCAATCATGTGCCACTCTCTTTATTTGTAAATTCTGTAATTTCCCGAAAGTGCCAGCATGGCAAACAGGTACAGGAAATTATCATAATATCGTCTGTCCCCGGTGCGGAGCGGAGTATTCCAGAAGCGATCTACGCATTCCTTTATATGAGGACCGTCTGCTGCCAGTGATGCCTGTGCATTGACTGCTACAATGGCAACCGGATGCAGTGCCTTCTCTTCCAGTCTTGTTCCATCAATCAGGAACACACCGTCCCAGTGTTCTCTCTGCTCTTCACAGTAAAATCTCTGCAGCCGGTTTGCGATCTCCGTCTGCCACGGATCTTTGTCATACCAGAGATGATCCATAGCAATGTTGGCTATGGTGCGGTATGCATCACTGTAGTACCAGTCATGCTTTCCGAAGATCTCCTGATGCCCAGCATGGGGTGTCCCGTCATAGTCTGCGTATTCTGCGCTGAGACCGGTTTGTGGATGACATGCCTTATGCAGATATTCTCTGCTGGCTGCCGCAGCCTGTCTCCAGAATTCCCGGTCTTCTTCCTCCACCTTCTCCGCAAACAACTCATAAAAATGAGGCAGATGATATGAGGGGTCAGAAAAATCCATGTTTGTGACAAATTTGATCAGATGATTGGAAGGCTCCCACATAGGTTCTCCCGGATGTCCAGGCTCCCCTTTGTGAATACATTCCCGCAGGATTGCTTTTGCCTCTTTGCTGTAAGCAAAAATACCTTCTCCGTCCCCCCAGCGGGCAGATGCAAAAAACAATGCCATGGCAAAATACTCTTCTCCGTCCGGTGCCGGTCCCTCTGCATTGTGCGTTCCATCCGTGCTGCAGGACCAGGCAAAATAGTTGCGGCAGGGTCCTGCCGGAATATACATATAAGTCCGCACCCACTTCCAAAGGCGGTCGAATTCTGCCTTCTTATCCATCTGGACACAGACCATCATGCCGTAGGACATTCCCTCTGTGCGTACATCATGATTGCCGGTATCCTCCAGATACGCCATATCACCGCCTGCCTCATGATAAAAACGTTCTGCCTCCGTTCCGTAAAATATGGTTTCAAAGGTCTGTTCCAGTCTTTCCCCGATTACGGTCTCATCATAACCGCACTCTTTCAATACATTTCGATAAATTCCAGTCTGATATGCTCCTGCCATTTGCTCGTTCTCCGATTTTTATTCTTTGACGCCACCCAAAGTAAGTCCGGCTACAAAGTACTTCTGTAAGAAAGGATAAATACAGATAATGGGCAGCATGGTAATGATCGTTGCCGCTGCACGCACGGAAGTCGGTGTTACGGTTCCTGCGGCATTCTTCATTGCCTCCGCTGAAGTTCCCTGATTGGTTACGGAGGATAACAGCTTCATCAATTCATACTGCAATGTGGTCAGATTACTGCTCATGCGATTGTAAAGCATGGCATCAAACCAGGAGTTCCACTGTCCTACCGCCACAAACAGGGCTACTGTGGCATAAACCGGCTTACACAGCGGAGAATAGATCTTAAGAAAAATAGTGCTGTAACCGGCACCGTCCAGCTGTGCAGATTCTTCCAAGCTGTCAGGGATTCCGTTCATATAAGTACGGATTACCAGCATGTTAAATGCGCTTACCATTCCAGGGATCACATATACCCAGAAGTTGTTGGTAAGCCCCAGCCCCTTATATAAAAGGAATGTCGGGATCATTCCACCGTTTACATACATGGTGATGACCCAGAACAGGGAAACCTCTCTCTGGAACAGGAATCTTTTGCGGCTGACAATAAAAGCAAGGATCGCATTGGCTGCCAGAGACAACAGGGTTCCGATCAGTGTTCTGGCAACTGTGATATAAGCGCCTGTGATCAGATTATCTTTATGTAAAACCGTCGTATAGTTTTTCCAGGTGAATTTTCTCGGCCACAGGTAGATTCCTCCCCGCAGGGCATCCGTACCATCATTCAAAGAGATTGCCAGAGTATTCAGCACCGGATATAACGTTACGATCACAAACAGGACCATGATGATGCCGTTTATGAACGGAAAAATGTCATTTTTTTTGGATTTGATCTTATACTTTGTATCTATCATTGTAATTACCATCTCTTTCTGTTTTAGAATAACTGCTCTTCGCCGTTATGTTTTGCAAACTGATTGGCCAGAACGATCAGGATGATACTTACCAGGCTCTTGAAAATACCTGCGGCTGTACCTATTGCATAATCTCCCTGGCTGATGCCCCATTTCAATACATAAATATCAATCGTCTGGGAGAACTTCTGTATCAATCCGTTTCCTAACAGATACTGAATTTCAAATCCTGCATTTAATACATTACCCACATTCATCAGCAATAAAATTACGATGGTCGGTTTGATTCCCGGAAGAGTAACATATTTAATTTTATTCCATCTTCCTGCGCCATCAATGGCAGCAGCTTCATACAGGGAAGGGTCAATGGATGTGATGGCCGCCAGATAAATAATGGCATTCCATCCTGTCTCCTTCCAGACATTTGCAAATGCTACAATCGGCCAGAAGTACCCAGGATGGGCAAAGAAATTGATCGGCTGGCTGAGCACATGCAGATTTACCAATACTTCATTTACAATTCCGGTACCAGACAACATATCATGCAGGATACCGGTTACGATGATCCAGGAAAGAAAATGTGGCAGATAAGAGATCGTCTGTACTGTCTTTTTCCCACCATTACTCTTGATTTCATTCAATAGAATTGCAAATACAATTGCGGTAACGAAAGTTGCCACAAGGTTGATCACGCCCATGGCCAGTGTGTTCCTGATGACCCGCAGGAATGTCACATCCGAGAATAACATCTGAAACTTCTGAAGTCCCACGAATTCGGAGTGCAGGATTCCCAACTGCGGCTTATAATTCTGGAATGCCATCGTCCATCCGGCTAAGGGAAGATAGTAAAAAATCACTCCATAGATCATCATTACTCCTGCCCAGAAAAGCAGAACTTTTTGCCTTTTGATTTCTTTCCATGTGATAGGTGTTCTGGTTTGTTTTACTTTTTGTTTCGATTTTGTTCTCGTTAACGACATATCCTCGCTCCTTAAAAAACGGGCAGATGAAATTTTACCTGCATCTGCCCATTCTCAAATTTCATTTATATGTTTTTATTTGAACTTTGCTGCCAGTTCCATTCTGCTGTCCAGTTCTGCCTGTAATTCACTGATAAAATCTTCCGGCTTGCAGGCATTATATGCATCCATATAATCCGCCCATGCTTTGTCGAAATCAGCTGCCATAACTACCTGAGGAAGATACTCATGCTTTACTTCACCGATCTTGGTCCATGCCATACCACCGGGTGTGCTGGTATTGAAGTTATTGGAGAAGGACCACATAGGATACCATTCACCGGGTGCTTCGTTGGTGCCCAGCATTTCCACGTAAGTCTCCGCACCGTATGCCTGGAATGCTTCCTTCACATCGTCGTTTAATCCATCGAAGAATTCCCTCGCCTGGCCATCTGGCTTGTTTGCATTGATACCATCATCACTGGTTCCGTTGTACTGAGGGAAATAAGAATAAGAGCACATATGGGATGCCTTATACTCTGTATCGGAAGCCTGCGTTCTCTGCTCCGGTGTTCTGTAGAATTCACCGTTCTCATCTACTTCATAGTCAACACCTTCCACACCCCAGAAACGAAGGTTATGGATATCCTGATCCAGCAGATCATTGATCAGCTTCAGTGCGCCGGGAACATCCTTACAGCTTACAGTAATGGCAAGTCCGCTTCCGGAGTTGAATGCGCCACCGGCATTATGCCACTGGTTCTTTACGCTTTCATCAATTGTGATCGGCAGAGGAATGTAATCGCATCCCTGTGCATCCAGTCCTGCCTGCTTGATGGCATCGCCTGCTGTGTAAGCGAAATCCCACCATTGATCGATCATACCCAGGACACGTCCTGTAGAAAGTTTGGAAATATACTCATCATAAGACTGGGTAAAGGACTCGGGGTCTACAATGCCTTTCTTGTATTCTTCATTTAATTTACTGAAATACTTTACTGCGGTATCGGAAGTGTTGTAATCCAGTACCGTCAGCGTCTCAGGATCTACCATACAGCTTCCGTCATTAGGATAACCATCCAGGAACTGAGGTGCGTTCTCCAGACAGAAGTATCTCCAGTCATCACAGAGAATGGTATAAGGAATATTGGCTGTTCCGTCTTCCATAGTAGGATTTGCTGCATTATACTTTTCGATCAGATCAAAATACTGATCCATGGTCCGGATCTCGGGATAGTCTGCCCATTTCAGAACTCTTGCCTGAATCCAGAATGCTTCATCATTATGTGTACATACCTTCTCTTCGTTCTTGATGCAGCTGAACTGAGGGATCCAGTAAATGTGGCCGTCTTCCTGACGAAGCTTCTCCCACTCCAGATCAGTAAACAGATTCTTGATATTAGGATAATCATCCAGATAATCATCCAGCGCTACCAATGCTCCTGCATCATACAGCTGTTTGGTTCCAGTCTGTCCCTCAATGAAGTCCGGATACTCACCACCGGCGATCATGGTACCCACAGCTTCATCTGCAGTCTGTCCGGTCAGCCAGGTCTCTTTTACTCTGGCGCCTACCTTCTCTGCGATCAGCTGCTGCACTTCATTGTCGTCATTGATCTCAGATCCCGCTACCCCAAAAAATGCGGTGAACTCTTTGATACCTGCTTCTTCTGTGGTACTGTTGGTTCCTGCGCTCGTTGTACTGTCTCCGGATGTCTGGTTTCCGTCACTGCCACATCCGGTGAACAGTGCCGCTGTCATTGCTGACACAAGTAACATGCTTACAAGTCTCTTTTTGTTCATGTTGTAACTACCTCCCTTTCGATAAATCTATTTTACCTTTTTGAGAGGAACTAACAATCAGAGGAACTATAGCAAAAGACAGGGGAAATTATAGGTAGTCCTGTAATTTCCCCTGTCTTTTATTCTCTTACTCTCCCTGTTGCATCTTTTTACGGAATCTTGCGGGAGTGCAGCCCTTGATCTGAATAAAACGGTTCGTAAAATAATCCAGATCATGGTAGCCCACATCTTCTGCGATCTGAACGATCTTTTTATCGGTACGCAACAAGGCATCCGCAGCCTGCTCCATCCGGTAATTGTTCAGGTAGTCTTTAAAGGATTGTCCGTACTTTTTCCGGAAAAGCTGACCCAGATAAGCACTGTTGACATAATATTTCTCACTCAGGCTTTTCAGTGTAATATTTGAAGCGTAATTTTCCCGGATCTCTTTTTCCACCATACCCAGAATTCCTCTGGATACATTCTTCCGCAGCTGTGACAGATAATCCGCATATTCGCAGGCAAATCTGGTCAGATGTGCCTTACTTCCGCGCTTTACCCCGGTCGCAAAGCTGCTCTCACTGATGACCCTTAAGATTTCCTCCTGGTTCACGTCATCATCCTGTTCACAGGCTAAGTGGATCAGCTGAAACAACAGATAATTAATATTCAGGGTCATCGTCTCCCCACAAATACCGCGTTTACACATTTCTTCATAAAAGAAAGCCACCGCCTCCCGGATTTCCAGATGATTGTTCTGTTCGATTGCCTTCAGCAGGCCATCCAGGCTCTGCTTACACAGGATCAGTCCTTCCGGAGATACCTGGACCTCCTCCTCATAGAAATAGATATCCTTCTTTGTCCGGAACCCCTGAAAAGAACGAAGCATACAGGTATTGCCGTAAGACTTTGCGATACTGTTGATATCCTGCACTTTTTTTCCTGCCAGCATCACCACATTTGTCTGTAAATTTGATGCAAGATATTCCCGAAACCGTTCCAGATACCGTTTTACATCCATCCCGTTTTTTTCCGGAACATAGTCAAACAAAATCAGTCCGATATCGTAGATTTTCTCATTGACAGAGACATCAAACACACACAGATCTGCATCTTCTTTCAGGTATTCCCTGCTGTATTCATACAGCCGCCTCTGTAATGTCCGCATTTCCCGATCTGTCGTTCCCTCTTCATCACAGACTTCTTCCATCTGGATTTCCACATATCTCACACCGATTCCACACCTCATGTGTTCATGTATATATCTGGCATTCAGGTCATCAAACTTCCCCTGGATCAATGCGATCATATTTCTCGCCAGATAAGCCTGCTCCAGCTTCCGGTTCTTTTCATGATCCAGTTCCTCTCTGTTGTGCAGGGCAAGAACCTTATTCAGTACCTTGCACAGAATCTCGCTGTCTACCGGCTTCAGCAGGTAATCCGTGCAGTCATTCTGTATTGCCTGTTGTGCAAAACTAAATTCCGCATATCCGCTCAGTATAACAAAATAGGCATCTGAAATTTTCTCTTTACGGATGTGTTCCAACAGTTCCAGTCCTGTCATCCGAGGCATTTTAATATCGGCAATAACCAGATCTACCTTTTCCTTCTTCAAAAAAGCCAGTGCTTCCATCCCATTTGCCGCTGTTCCCGCAACCCGAAAGCCTTCCTTCTCCCAATCTACTAAAAGTTTCAATCCCTGTAAAATAAACGGCTCGTCATCTACTAACAATACTTTCAGCATCTGTTTTACCCTCCTGCAAACAGGGAATCCGTATCGTAACCGTGGTTCCCACTCCTTCTTCTCCTTCTACACGGAATTCCACTCTGTTTTCCGTTACCATTTTCAATCTGACACAGGCGTTGATAATCCCTACTCTTCCGCCGCCCTTGAGCATCTCAATGCTGGCATTGCACATGTTGTTCTGTAGCTCTGTAAGTTTGGCCTCCGCCATACCGCTTCCGGTATCTTCAATTTCTATCTCCAGCCCTTCTTCCTGACGGCCTATCCTTACAAATATCCATCCCGGGCTGGATTTGCTTTCAATGCCATGCACACAGGCATTTTCTACAAAGGTTACAATCGTAAGCTTGGGTATCTTGAAGTTTTCACATTCTCTGTCTACTTCAATGTCATAATTCAGCCGTTCTCCGAAACGATACTTTTGAAGCGCCAGATAAGCTTTCACAAATTCAATCTCCTGGAAGATACTCACGGAATCATTGCCCCATTCCACATACTGTCTCTGCATCACCGCAAGTTTGGACACCATGTCGGCTGTCTCGTTTTCTTTTTTCAGAATGCTGTGCATCCGGATGCTTTCCAGTACATTAAACAAAAAGTGAGGATTGATCTGGCTGTGTAATGCCAGAAGTTCCGCATTTTTTCTTCCCACCAGTATCTCCTGCTCACGGATCTTATTCTTATATACAGTCTCGATCAGTCCATTGGTACGTTCCACCATGCGATTATAATTTCGTATCATACTGCTGATCTCATCTTTACCGTCTTCACAGGGCATGGGAATAAGATGATCACTGTCTACCGATTTGAATACCCTGCTCAGTTCCGTAATCCTTTTTGTAAAGGAACGGTTGAAGATCTGAACGAACCAGAAGGGAAAAATAACGTTCGCCACAAGGAGCAGCAATATGATGGGAAGTTCGTTCCGGATGCTTGTAAGAAAACTGTTCTCTACCGGCTTTACATAAATCGTAAGATCCGTACCATACAGACTGATGGTATGTTCATAGGCTTCTCTTATTGTTGCGTTATCCAGCCGCTGAAACTCGCTGCCGTAGCTGCCGTATTGTCCATTGGAAAGGAGGATCCGATCTCCTTCACAGATCAGAACCTCATTATCATAGTTCATGTTTTTAATGATGCGCACCATACTGCCATAATCAAACTCGATTTTTAAGTACTTTTCTGTCTCTGCATCATAGAAATCCAGCCGCTGTAGATAAATGATGCGCCGCTCCCTTGTGATTCTGGAACTGCTGTCATCATAGACAAAAAAGAGCCCTTTGCTTTTCGCCTCTTCGTTCAGCTGCAGATAGCTCTCTGTATTCCTGAGCTTATCCAGCGTATTGACCCTTCCTCCGTTTACAATGGTATCGTTATCCGTATACAGGGTAAATATCATACTGTTCATTCCCAGTGCATTTTCCAATAACGTCCCGCTCAGGAAATTCTGATATGCCGCCACATATTCTGCAGAATTAGTGTATCTTTTGGATAAGAACTCTTCAAAATCGCGATTGGTATAAATACTGTTGCCTATCTCCCCGGCATTTCCGATCATACTGCTCAGACTGTATTCCACCGCACTGGCAATATTAGACATCTCATGCTCCCTGCGCTCTCTGTCAAATTTTGCAGTCGTCAGGAACACAACACTGTCTGTTACAATCAGGGGAATCAACACACAGACAACATAGAAAATATAAAACTTTTTTTTGATGGTGAAATCATCCATCCAAAGCCCCAGCTTATGTAATGCCTTCCCCATAAGATCCTCTCCTCATTTATGTGAAAAAGAGCAGACGTTTCTGTAGCCTGCTCTTCTTTATTATAGGACATCTACGATCTGCCCGCAATACATTTTTATACGGCATTCTGCACAAACCAGGCAAAATCAGCATAGTTACTGCTTTCCTGTCCATTGGCAGATGCGTACATTCCTATCGTACATCCCACAAATCCCCCTGCTTCCTCCGTGGTATAAGGAAGCAGACTGATATCCTCAGCAATCAGCATCTCCCTGCCATCCCGAAAAAGCCATATCCGTGCCTTCTGCCTGTCGCAATGCATTCGTATTTTAAAGAATTGTCTACCTTCTCCTACCGGCTTTTCGGTAAGGATTCTCTCTTCCCCATGGATACAGGCTGTCACAACAAAATAATTCTCGTCAGCCCTTTTCCGGATCTCCATGCGCAGATGATTTTCATGATTCTGGTACAACACCATTCCCGCTGTCTCACATTCCTGCTTCGGTTCAAATTCCATCCCAGTCTCTGCATAGAATGCATAATTTTTCTGACGGATTCCGAAATAGGAACAATGATTGCAGTCAGATATTTTTTCCTTTTTTGCATAGAGCCGCAGCATCCCCGGACGGTGACTCAGCGAATAGTTTTCTTCACAGATTTCTTCTACACTTACCAGCCGTTTGTCCGGTTTTTTCTCCCAGAAACTGATATGATCGGAAGTACTGCTTACTTCCTCTGGAAAACGGTATTCCTTTGTGGGCAGTTCCAATGTATCTTCCAGATGCCCGACGCCTTCTGCAATCACCGGCCATCCATTTTCCCATGTGACTTTCGCCAGAAAAGTCTCTCTTCCCATGCTGCTGTGTCCTTCACAAGGTCTGGATGCCAGCATTACCACGTACCAGTTCCCCTTACCATCCTCCACCAGATCTCCGTGTCCTGCGTAGATCACAGGATAGTTTTTCCCCAGATTCCTGTGGGTGAAGATCGGGTTTCTGGGGCAGCCCTCGAACCACTGGAACAGCTTTTTACTTCTGGCAATGCTGATGCTGTGCTCCGGTCCGGTTCCTCCTTCTGCATGCATCAGATAATAGTAACCGTCGATCTTATAAAGGTGCGGTCCCTCCGGCCAGATAACTCCTTTTACAGCCCCTTTCCAGATTGCCATGCTTTCTCCCACAAGCTTCATCTGCCGAAGATCCAGTTCCTGCACCCAGATTTCCCAGTCTCCGTTATAGCGGACTCCTTCCGGATTCGGTCGTGTACCACAGTAATAGCATTTCCCGTCATCATCGAAGAAAAGACTGGGATCGATCCCCGGAGCATCTTCGCCGAGATAATAAGGATCCGACCACGGTCCTGCTGGATCTTTTGCCGTTACAATGAAATTGCCTCCGTAGCTTACATTGGTAGTGATCATGTAAAACAATCCATCATGGAAGCGGATCGTTGGTGCATAAATCCCCTGTGATATTTCACTTCCCTTCACCGGAAGTTGTTCCGGTCTGTCAAGAATATTCCCGATCTGCTCCCAGTGCGCCAGATCTCTGCTGTGGAAAATTGGAACTCCCGGTGCATACACAAAACTGGAATTCACAATGTAATAGTCCTCTCCTGCCCTGCATATGGATGGATCCGGATAGAAACCGGATAAAATTGGATTCTTTGCTGTAACCATTTTGTTTTCCTCACTCTGTTCTATATTGTGTATCCAAATCCTAAGATTGTAAATTTTTTATTCTGGTCTTCCTCTGTCACTGTAATCCGTACTTTATGGGATCTGCTTTCTGTCTCCCAAAACAGTAATACAGCATTACAATGCAGCCAATTGTTCTTATGGGGATCCGCCGTCATACAATATACATCATTTACAAATACATCGGCCTTCCCCACATCCATTTCTCCGGAATCCTTAAATATAAGAAACAGTGACTTGCAGGTAATCTCCATTTCAAATCCCGGCATCTGCGGTCTGCTTCCATCATACATCCAGTTATACGGAAATTCCGGTGTCTGTGTAAGGCTTCCGTCCATTTCCACACTCTGCAATTCTATATCTGTGGAAGTAAAACTACCCGTCCGGATTTTGGCTCCTACATAACGGTTCTTCTTATCAAGCAAAAAAATTCTTTCAAAATCAGCACCGATCACTGCCGGTCCGAAAAGCTTTTCCGACAGGATCTGTTCCTCCGTCATTCCTTCCACAAAAGTCCCAACTCTTGCAGGTTCTGCTGCATCACAACGCTCAAACAGATATTGCAGGCAGTCCGCCATAATGGTATGTCCGGTATTATTGGGATGAAACATATCATAAAAAAACTGATTTTTAGATAAAATTCTTCCCTCGCCGCACTTTAATGAAAACTGTGGAGTGACCGCATTGAGGATGCTCACCATGGGAAGATCATAAAGATCCCCCACCGGCCTTAACCGCTCCTGTAAATTCCAATCATTTGCAAATACCGAAAACAGGAGAACCACTGCCGGCTTCCATGGCAGTTTCAACACTTTCCGCACCAGGCTTTCATAACAGACACCCTTTGTCTCATCTCCCTCATCGTTTACTGCAAATTCAATAACCACAATATCCGGTCGTTCCCCTTCCCTGAGCACATCCCGGTCAAACCGGATCATTCCCAGTTCTGAAGGTGTTCCGCCGACTCCGGCTTTGATAAACCTGACATTGTTCTGTGTCGAAAAACGATTCTGAAACAGTTGAAAGGACTTATATGCATAGCATTCCGTATGGATTGGTATAGCTCCGGCTCCCTGCGTGATAGATCCACCGATATAGGCAAGCGTTACCTCTTTTCCTGCCTTAGATTTTTCAATAGCCTTACGGATACGATAAGGATTCCCCAGCTGCAACAGAGAGCGGCTGATCATGCCGCAGTATTCTTCCGAATGCATATCTATAAACAGATCCTCTTCCTCCGGAGGTGCTTCGTATCCGTCATTTAGGAAGAGTCTTACACTGACTTTTCCCATCCGCTCCGGCGCTGCAAACAGAATTTTAATCTGTCCCGGCACATGATCATCCTCTGTCCACCTGTAATCCGACAGATAGATTCTATGTTCCATGCCGTCACACTTAAGAGAAGTCGTAAGATTCGTTCCACCTCCGTACAGGTCCTTTTTCCCATACATCTGAAATACAAATTCTGCGGTTTCTTCCGGCCGGTCCGTCTCCACGCTTACGCCGATACTATGTACCAGTCTGCCAAATCCCTCTACTGTCTCCAGAAGTGTCAGTTCTTCCTTATCCGTAACATTTCCCGTGATCTGTGCACTGTTGATCAGCCGTCCGTCGCTTTCATAGATAAACTGGATTCCGGTTCCGTCCTTTTGCCGTTCTCCAAAAATATCTTTGTCTTTTAATATATAGAAAAAAGGTCTTGCCTTTTCCGGATCCTTCGGTGCTGCCGATCCTGTCATTTCTATCCCTCCCGAACTTTTATCAGTTCTATTATAGTCCGGCTCTCCTTGCACAAACACCCGGGAAAATATAGGAAATGCAGGTAATAATTTTATATCCGGCAGGCTGCAAATCGTCTCCGGAAGGAATTCCAATCTTCTCCGTCGCTTCGTTCCATGACAATTGCTTTTGCTTTTTGTCCATCCGGAATATATTTCTTTATAATGTTTTGCATCCGTTCCGGTGTCTCTTCGGCATCGGTCATCACCAATATAGTCTCTACGGCTTTTCCTGCTGCCAGAAAATACTCCATAATGTTCGGTATTTTCCCCTGGTGCAGGAAACAGGACGCAGTTTCTGTGGAAAGTGCTTTTAAGATCATTACGCTCCGCTCTTTTTCCGCTCTTTCAAAATATGCCGGTGTATATACATAGATCGTACTTACTTTCTCTTCCTCCGCAAGATAATCATAATGTATATGCACCTGACCGTGCACTGTATCCGCCAGTTCTGTCAGCGGGAACTCCGGATCTGGCATTTCCAGATAGTTCACAGCCCTGTCTCCCGAGTATCCCACCGGAGCATCCGGGTTGATTACATCCGTACCATTCGCCCTGAAATACACATTATGGTATCCCGGCGTGATATTGTGGATTTCCCCTGTCCAATATCCTTGTCTTTCCTGATCTTTCCTGAGTTTTAGGAATTCTTTTCCGTCCAGGGCGGCTTCTACCGAGACTGCCTCCGGTGCCTCGAAGCATACGACTGCCGTTCCCTGTTCCGTAATGCAGATTCCGTGAGGGATGTCCGGGTATTTTCCTGCAGGCCTCCCTGCTTCATCAGTCTCAAAGCGGATCTGGCGGTATACCGGATCAAACATCAGTATCTGTTCTTCCATGGTCTGTCGCTGTAGTCTCTGTCTTGTGATTCTGGCTGTTCTTTCCCCCGGAATGTCATCCGTTTCTGCCCCCGCTTTCCGGAACAATAACGGTACAAAATCATACAGGCTTTTCCTCCAGACATGCCATTCGTGATATCCCTCATATACTTTGGAAATGCAATACTTTCCTGCATTTTCAAACTTTTGTTCTATCTGCTTCATTCCCGTTCTGATCTGATCCTCATAGCATCCACAGGACATAAATACGACATCCAATGTTTCCTTGCTGTCGCAGATCCGTTCCATCTCATGAATAGCAACTCCGGAAAATACACCAGCAGCAGAAAATAACTTCATATTTTTTGCCACAATATCCGTAGTCTGCGCCGATCCCAGGGAAAGTCCCGCCATCGCCCGGTAATCTCTTCCCTTTCTCACCCGGAAATTATTTTCAATATAAGGAATAATGTTGTGGATCAGTTCACTCTCAAAATTTCCAGGGTAAAATACAGGTTTTTCTCCATCTTTGAAGGCATAGCCACTGCTCATGACCACGATCATTTTCTCGCACTTTCCCTCTGCGATCAGATAGTCCATGATAAAGTTCGTCTTCCCCTGCCAGATCCATCCGGTCTCGTTCTCTCCTACGCCATGCTGCAGGTACAATACCGGATATCTTTCATCTCCTTCTTCATATCCATAAGGTGTATAGACATAACATTCCTTCAGGTGGCTGCTCACCTTCGAAGCGTATTTACAGATGCTGACCGTACCATGAGGAATATCCTTTGCAAAATAGAAATCCACATTCTTCTCCTGCACCTCAAAAGTATTGATCGCAGCAAAACACCCATAAGAAATTCCGGCGTACGGATTGCAGATCCGGACACCGTCCACATACCAGAAATAATAATGCATCCCCCAGTGAAAATCTTGAACTTCCGCAAAAAATCCGCCCTGCCCATCGGGCATCAGATTTATTTTCTTATTTGTAAAATATCCCCCAAGTCCGGCAACCTGTACTATTTTTGCTGCCGGTGCATACAGATAAAAAATGACTGCGCCGTCTTCTTTCACTGTAACAGATGGTCTTCCTGCTCTCTTTTTTTCTATTGGATATCTGTCCAAAGCTCCGTTTCTCTTCTCGTTCATAAAAAAATACCCCCAATCCTTTTCTTTAGTTTAAAGGAATTGAGAGGTATTTTTCTATTTGTTTTTTATACTTTTTTGTAAAAAACTTATCCTTTTACTCTTTTTTCCACCTCAAGCTGCAACATCTGATAATAAATCTCAGGATTACAGGAATCATATGCTTTCATATATTGCTCCCACGCAGTCTCAAAATCTTCTGCCATGATCACCTGGGGAAGCCATTTGTGTTTCACCGCATCCATCCGATCCCTGACCTGTCCGGCAGGAGAATTGGCAGATAGGGATGTCGTGTAGCTATACATGGGATACCATGCCCCGGGAGCCTCATTGTTGCCGATCATATCCACATAATTTGTCACTCCGTAAGCAGAAAAACATTCCTGAATATCCTCCGGTTGATTTTTATAAAATTCCGTTGTCTGATATTCCAGTGAAAACGCATTGATTCCATCGGAAAGCCTTCCTTCTACTCGTGGAAAATAAGAATAAAAACAAAAGTGTTTTCTCTTTTCTTCCGAAGTCATCCAACGCTTCTCCTGCTCCTCTGTCAGATAAAACAATCCGTTTTCATCCACGCAGTAATCATCTCCCTCTTTTCCCCAGAAACGCAGTTTAATAATCTCCGGCTCTAACAGGTCACTGACAAACTGCAAAGCTCCGTCAATGTCATTGCAGGATACCGTAATGGATAAGCCTGTAGAGCTGTCCATCTCTGCGGAGCGTGTTACATGCCATTGGTTGGCGATTCCTTCCTCTCTGGTAATCGGAAGTGGAACATAATCGCAGCCCTGTTCTCTAAGGCCCTGTTCATCATAGGCATTCTGAATCGAATAGTAGAACTGCCACCACTGATCCGGCATACCGCAGACCGCACCCGTGGATAATTTTGCCAGATAATCCTCATAGGTCTCTGTAAATACTTCTGCACCGAGAATATCTTTGTGATATTCCTCATTCAGCTTTTTAAAGTACCATTTGGCAGTATCTGTGGTGTTATAATCGTAAACCTGTAATGTATCCGGATCCACAATACAGCTTCCGTCATTTGGATAACCATCCAGAAACTGCGGAATATTTTCCAGACAAAAATACCGCCAGTCATCACACAAAATCGTAAACGGAATGTTCGGTGTTCCATCCTCCATTACCGGGTTCGCTGCCACATAGCGCTCGATGAGATCAAAATATTCATCCACAGTATGAATCTCCGGATACCCCGCCCATTTCAGCACTCTGGTCTGGATCCAGAAGGCTTCACCTGAGTGGGTCACCTCCACATCTTCGCCATGGGTCACACCAAACTGTGGGATCCAATAGATATGACCGTCCGGTCTGCGGAATCTCTCCCACTGTTCTTCCGTCAGGTAATTTTTGATATTGGGATAATTCTCCCAGTATTCATCTAAAGGAAGTAATGCCCCTGCCTCATAAAGACTGGTATCTCCGGAAATAAAATCCGGATATTCCCCACTCACAATATAACTGTTCAAGGCACTTTCCTTGGACTGTCCCACCAGCCATAGTTCTTCACAATCCGCACCTGTCAGGCGTGCGATTTCTTTTTTTATATCATTATTCTGGTCAATAGATTCTCCCTCCACAGCAAAAAAAGCTGTGAAATGCTTCACATTGTTCTGCGCCGCTGTCTGTGCATATGCAAAATATAATATTCCGCCCAAAAGTCCAAATACTGCTACTGCTGCAATGATTCTTTTTTTCAATCGTCTGTCCTCTTATCCATCTGTTTTGAGGCTTTCAGCCATGCAATCTCCTGCTTGTAAGGTGGAATGGTCTTCTTGTCTTCGCCCTCCGCACACAGCCATGGTGTCTCCAAGATTTTGGGCACGGCGGTAAACCGTTCGTCATGGACGATCCGATGCAGGGTCTCATAGCCGATGGTACCCTGTCCGATATTGGCATGGCGGTCCTTGTGGGCTCCTAAGGGATTCAGGCTGTCGTTCACATGGATCACTGCAATCTGGTTCAATCCCAGAATCTTGTCAAACTGCGCAAGCACACCTTCGTAATCATTCACCAGATCATATCCGGCATCGTTCACATGGCAGGTGTCAAAGCATACCCGCAGTCTGTCCTTCCGCTCTACTCTGTCATAGATCTTTCGCAGCTCTTCGAAAGTTCTGCCGACCTCACTGCCCTTGCCTGCCATGGTTTCCAGTGCGATATTGACCTCACTGTCATCCGCATCAAGCACCAGATTCAGTCCCTTTGCGATCTGCTCCACGGATGCTTCCACACCGGCACTTAAGGAAGATCCCGGATGCAGTACCAGTACCTTACTGTGAAAGGCTGCGGCACGCTTTACTTCTTTTGCCAGAAATTCCACGCCGAAATCAAACATTTCCGGCTTCTCCATGTTGCCTAAATTAATAATATAGGGAGCATGAATGACGATTTCCCGGATACCTGCTTTTTCGGCATAGGAAATCCCCTCATCAATTCTCAGCTCTCCGATTTCCTTGCGTCTAGTGTTCTGGGGTGCCCCGGTGTAGACCATCAGCGCATTGGCACCGTAGCTTTCCGCCTCCTTCACAGAGCCTAAAAACATCTCTTTTCCCGACATTCCCACATGGGAACCTAATAATATCTCAGCCATGATCTCTCCTTATCCGGAAATTCTTTTTTCAAAATTTATCATCTCACAGCTATCAGTTTGGCACAATCGGGAAGGTTTTACAAGAGTTTTTATTATACCGCCTATCTCCCATATTTCTTTCAATAATAGAATATCTTTTAAAACATTTTACGGTAAAATTGTTAGCAACTCTTCAATTTTTTTAATGTGGTAATCTGCTTTGGCGTACGAATATGCTTCACCAGTTCCTACCGCCTGCATATTTCCAGCCTTTGCTGCATCAATACCCGCATAGGCATCTTCTACAACAATACATTCCTCCGGTTGCAAATCAAGGTACTCTGCCGCCTTTAAAAACACTTCGGGATCCGGCTTTGATTTTGAGATATTGGTACCATCTGATATTGCATCAAATGCCTCTTCAAGTGCCACTTTTTTCAAAATAATCTTAGCTTTTCTACTGGATGAGCCCAGTGCTATTTTGTACCCTCTTTCATGTAAATCTGCCAACGTTTTTCGCACTGCATTGCTCACATCCGAAGGTACCATATTTTCAAGATAAATCCGTACCATACGATATTCCCAGCTGCTGAAAATACTCCTTAACTGCCATTATAGACCGGTTATATGTATAGATATCACTGTCAGAATCCACCCGTGCAAACGTTTCACTATCATAAACTGCCTGTTGCATTTCCTGATATAAATGAGAATACGATACCTCAATATTTTGCAGATATGCGGTTACGATATTGCTTTCCGCCCTTCTGTTCTTCCCCCGTACCCATTTCCGTCGATTCATCTTCTCATCCTTCTCTTTTCACTGACCAGAAAGGGGAACCTTTCCGCCTTTCGGTTTCAAAGTTCCCCTATTCAGGATTATCTTATAAAATTCGTTCGTATACGGCTCTCTTCTTCCGGCAGTTTCAATCCCATTTTCAGTCCCAGGTTCTTGCAGTTAATGAAAAATGCCATATTGTTCCCAAGGGTTCGCATGGTCTGCAATCCCTCCAGATCCTGCCGCACGTCTTCCGGGCAGGCCCCGTGTGCCATGTTCCAATACTGTGAAGTGACAATGGGCATCTGCATGAGACCGAAATACTTATTCATCTGGTCCCAGGTTGCTGTGGTTCCAGCTCTTCTGGCCGAGATCACGGCCGCTGCCGGTTTCAGCCGGAAGTGGCTGCTGCCGCCATTCAGATCCGCATAAAAGACTCTGTCCATAAAAGAAGTCATGGCTCCTGTGGCACCCGCCCAGTGAACGGGAGTTCCGAATACGAATCCGTCATAATCTCCGGCAATCTCCAGGAATTCATTAACCGAATCCTGGAACACACATTTCCCTGTGCCCTGACATTTTTTACAGGCAATACAGCCACTCAATGCTTTATTACCAATCCAGAAAATGTCCGTATCCACTCCGTTATCATTTAATGCTCTGGACACCTCACACAATGCGGTGTAGGTGCATCCCTCTCTGTGGGGGCTGCCATTGATCAACAATACTTTCATTGTTGCGCTTTCCTCATTTCCTTATTCATTCAGATTCAGAGAAGCCACCCAGTCTGCCGCATCTGCATCGGATGCACCGGAGCTAAATCTGTGACCTTCCTGCCAGTCACCGGTCCCTGCCATCTCTTCCAGAAGATTGCCGCTGTCACCCAGTCCGGAAGATGAAGAGGTGCAGAACGGAATCACGGTCTTACCCGTAAAGTCATTGCCTTTGACAAAATTGTCTACCGGCCATGCTGCGATTCCCCACCAGATCGGATAGCCGATCAAAACGGTATCATAAGAATCCCAGTCTGCGGGAGTAATCTCTGTCAGTGCAATATCCCGAAGGCTCTCATCATCATGCTCTCTGGATACCCGGCTGGAGCTGTTAGTCCAGTTCAGGTCATCACTGGTATAGGGCTCTACCGGAGTGATCTCATACTTACTGTAATTTACCATATATTTTGCATCCTGATAGAGGGATTCTCCCGCCGCCGTCACCACAAGACCTCTGTGGGTTCTGGCAAAAAGCTGTACTCCAAGATTATTTTCCAACGAATTGATCTGCTTGATCACCGCCGGTGGGGAAATATACAGTTTGTCCGCTGCCTTGCTGAAACTGCCTGCTTCCACCACACAAATGAAGGTATCCAACTGGGGATTGTACATCATTTCTGTTACCTCCTTCTATTGAAAAGGTCTCTTTCTTCCTACGACCAACATTATTGCATCATATAGCGTGATTGTAGCAGTCGGTAGTAGCTACCGGTCAATGGTTTTTATATTTTTTTCGGAAAAAACGGTGAAGCCTGTTGACTCCACCGTCGTATTCTTACCCTTTATGTTATTTCAAACTCTATTTGCAAATCTGCCGATTTACAGGTGTTCCATCAATCCGCTGATCCCCTGTTCCTCATAAATATCCTTGTAATACGCTACTTCTTCCTGAATCAGCTGATCGATGACCTGCATGCCAAGAAGTTCTACAGGCGCCTTGTCATCGGTCATGAGGTAATCTCCGGTCACGTAGGCACTGCTGTTGTCCGCTACCCGCTGCATCATGTTCTGCAGTCCCGCATCTGACAGATTCTCCACATGATCGGATAATACTTCTATCATATCACTGTGCTGGGAAGCAAACAGTTCGCGGTTGGTGGAGCCTGCCACGTCTACAGTATAGACATTGTCAAATACGTTGGCAATGGTGTCGGCAAGGTACTGATTGATATCCCCTTCCTTGTTGCCGTGCATGTTCATATTGACTACCATGACACCACCGTCCTTCAGATGATCTTTGACCATGGTAAAGAATTCCACGGAAGACATCTGGAAAGGAATGGTGATGTCCTGATAGGCATCCACCATGATGACATCATAGGTGGTATCCACCGCCTGCAAAAAAGCCCTGCCGTCATAGGTAGTCACCTTCACATCCTCCGGCAGGGAAAAATATTCTCTCGACAGCTCCGTGATCTTTTCGTCGATCTCCACGCCCTCGATATTCATATCGCCGAAATATTTCCGGCACTGGGTCGCATAGGTTCCGGTTCCCATACCAAGGATCAGTACATCCATGTCCTCTACCGGTTTATCCGGCACCATAAGGGGCGCCGCCATGGCATAGTCATAATACATGCCGGTAAGTCCCCCTTCTTTCATATAGAGGGATTGGACACCGAACAGCACGTTGGTGGACAGGACCACCTGTCTGTCCGTCTCCGATACCTGCAGATAATTATAGATGGACTCTCCTTCGTAGGTCAGATCCTTCTGCCAGAAAGCAAAGGAATCCGAATATCCCAGACCACAGCATAAAATAAAGATCAGTACCGATGCTGCAATCTTTTTCTTTCCCGTATGCTGGCAGATAAAGTAAATCACAGACAGCAGGATCAGAATTCCGGAAAAGATCAGAAATGTAATGGAGGTTCCCACCGCCGGGATCGTCACGAAAGTCGGTACGAAGGTTCCGATGATGCTTCCCACGGTATTGAATGCACCTAAAGTTCCCACGGTCTGTCCGCTGTCATCCAGACTATCCACGGAATATTTTACCAGAGAAGGGGTCACAGTTCCCAGTAAAAATAAGGGGAACACGAAGATCACCATGCAGGCTGCAAACGCCGCAATGATGAGGAAATTGTTGCTGACGGTAAAGATCAGCAGTGCGGAGATCCCAAGGATAATGTACTTGCCCACCACAGGGATCAGGGCAATCCAGATGGCCGCGATCAGGATCCTGCCGTAGAGTTTGTCCGGGTTCGGGGACTTGTCCGCACTTTTACCGCCGTAGATATTGCCCAGCGCCATGGCGATCATGATGGTGCCGATGACAATGGTCCATACGATCTGGGAAGAACTGAAATACGGTGCCAACAGTCTGCTGGCTCCCAGTTCCACCGCCATGACGGACATCCCGGCGAAGAACTCTGTGAGATACAAGAACAGCTTATTTTTCAAAATTCCTGAATGATTCATAAGTGTTGTAATCCTTTCCGCATTGACAGTGCGTCTATTTTACGTTATGATTTTATCAAACGGTAGTAACTACCGGCAATACTTTTTTGTAACTTTTCAGAGCCATGCAAAACTGCGTTCTGCGAATGCTTGCATTCAGTCAGATAAGCAGTTTTATATGGCGAAGTAACCACATGAGCAAAAAGGAAGCCATTTTATGTATTCTATGAAAGAAGCCTGTGCCCTGACCGGCATGACCTATGAGAACTTAAAATTTTACTGCAAGGAGGGACTGGTACCCAACGTGAAGCGGGACAGCCGCAATTATCGTGTCTTCGATGACCACGATATCAAATGGATCCAGAGTCTCGGGTGCCTCAGAAACTGTGGTCTCTCCATCGCCGAAATGAAAGAATATCTGCATTTATGTCTGGAGGGCGAATCCTCCATTCCCGCCAGAAAAGACATCCTCTCCCGGAAAAAAGAAGCACTGTTAACCTCCATGCAGCAGCTGCAGGAGGCCGTGGACTACATCGACTGGAAACAAGGATTCTATGATGACGTGTTATCCGGAAAGACCGCTTATTACAGCAATCTTATCCCTGAGACGACACCGGATGCTTCCGAAAGCACAGCTTCCTGAAACTGTTTGCGCAATCTAAAAAGCGGCCATGCGATTAAAGCATGGCCACCATGAAAACTCATCTCTGTTATTACCGGATCAAAAGTAACCATGCCATTCCATAATAGGTTACCACTGCCACCAGATCGTTTACCGTGGTGATCAGGGGACCGGATGCCACTGCGGGGTCTACCTTGATCTTATGGAAAAACATAGGGATCACCGTACCAACAGCGCTGGAGATTGCCATTGCCACCAGCAGGGATACTCCCACACAGCCGGAGATGCCGAAGGCTCCCATCCAGGTATAACCCTTGAAGAAATGCACATAAATGCCAAGGCACAGAAGCGCCATCACGCCCAACAAAATACCGTTTAAGGAACCGGTCTTTACTTCCTTGACCACCAGCTGGAACTTCTGTTTTCCTGTCAGGTTCTCGTCCATCAGCACACGGATTGTCACTGCCAGGGACTGGGTTCCCACATTTCCCGCCATATCCAGCACCAATGACTGGAAGCATATCACGATGGGAAGCACTGCTACCACGTTTTCAAAAAGTCCCACCACAGAGGATACCGCCATGCCTAAGAACAGCAGGATGATCAGCCAGGGCAGTCGCTTTTTCATGCTTTGAAGTGTGGGCTCCTTCAGATCCTCTTCTGCGGTCAGACCTGCTAACTTTGCATAGTCCTCGCCCATCTCATTGTCTACCATTTCGATCAGGTCTTCGGATGTGATGACACCGAGGATTTTCTTATCTTCTGACAATACGGGAATCGAGTCCTCCGCATAATCCAGGATCCTGTCCATACAATCATCGATCTTCTCATGATCGGTCACATAAGGATAAGATTTCAACACCAGATCTTCCAGATGCGCATTTTCCCTTGCCCGGATCAGATCCTTCAGATCGATGGCTCCGGCGAAAACACCCTTTTCATCTACCACATAGATGGTCATGATATTGTCGTTCTCTCCGGCCTGCTTTACCAACTCGCTCATAGCCTGCCTGATAGTCAGGTTCTCCGGGATACAGATGTAGTTCGTCGTCATGCAGCTGCCGATCTCTTCTTCATCATAGGACAGCAGCATCTTCACATCTTTTTTTGCATCCTCGTCCAGCATCCGGACGATCTGTTCTTTCTCTTCCGGATCCAGATCTTCCAACAAATCGACGGCGTCATCGGAATCCATCTCGGAGATCACTCTCGCAGCACTCTCCACAGACAGTTCCCGGATATACTTACGGGGTTCCTCAATGTATTTGAAGATCTCTGCGACCTTCTGCGCTCCCAGCAGATGATACAATCGCTTCCGTTCTTCCTCTGTCATCCCCGCCATCATATCGGCAATATCGTTTTTATGATAATTCAATAAAAAATCCAGGATCTCCTCATCCGTTTTCTCGCTGCGAAATAATTCTGCCAGTTCGGAATATTTCTTGTTCATAGTCTAAGTCTCCTTTCTCGTTCTCATCTTTTAAATGCAACGTAAAGGGCAAAACAAAAGAAGCATCACACGATGCTTCCTCTGCATAAATCTCTATGCACAACAAATCAAAATACGGCCGTCACTTTCCACAGACAGCTGTACCCTGCTCGCAGGAAAAAAGCACCGTGTTTTCTACTTCGCCCATAACCATCGCAACTGTCCATGAAATTCACCTCCAACTTGTTTTTTTCGTGGTTATAGTAGCACTGTACCATTTGTTTTGCAAGCTGTTTTTCTTATTTTTCAATTGCATTTTTTATTGTATCATCATCTCTTTTTGTAAATAAGCACTTCCGGATCATCGCCTTTCTATCCATTCCTGTGCCATGCTACTGATCACGGATGCGAAATCATCCTCCGTCCAGTATGCAAACATAGACTTACTATATTCGACAAATTCCTCCAGAGACACTGTCTTGTACTGATCCGGCATACTCTCTTTATCATCTTCCGACATGTCATACTCTGCAGCCTGCTCGCTGTCTCCCTGCTCCATCCGCTCTACAATGCAGTCAAAAATATCTCTTTTACTCTTGTAATGGCGGTATAATGCTCCTTTCGTCATGTCAAGCTCTCCGGCGATCTTTTCATTCGCAAAAAAGTCATGCTATATCATACATCTCTCTGCAGATCTTTTTCCCAGTTTCCGTCCGGAAAATATTCCGATAAGCGTTCTGCAAGGCTTCTTCAGACAGTTCGTCCTCACACATGTTTACAAGGAAATCCGCTTCCACCAGAATCTGATAATCAATGCCGTCTATATTGTTGTAGGTATGATGATGGGCAATCAGATACTGTACCCGCTCAGAAACTTCTCCGGAAAAACCAAGATCTGACAGCAGCTTTTCAGCAATGACCGGGCCTTCTTTTTCCTGTAATTTTCCGTTACAGTTTCCGTATTTTTCTTCACACAGATGGATGCCGATATCATGAGTCAGTGCTGCAGTCTCCAAAATAAATAAGGTCTCAGCATCCACATTCTCCATTTCCGCAATCAGCTTCGCATAGCTGTGTACCTTGCAAAAATGCTGAATGCGCTTTGCATCTCCATGGTAAAGTTCGATCATTGCCATATGTAATTTGTTGATCATTTTATTTTTCCTCCTGCCTCCGAAATATCCTACTGGATCTTTGATACGATGCCTTCTTCCGTCAATGTCTGCAAACATTCCTGTGCATTCTCATCATGCATCATCTGCCACACCTGCTCCATACCGGGCGCCAGCGGCTTCTTCAAAAACTGTTCTCCGGAGATCCAGTAGACCTTTCCCTCCTCGGATGAGATCAATTTTCCTTCATATTCCGACGTTTTATATAAAAATCCCACATTCCTTATATCCCCTGTCATCCAGTGATAAATGCCGGTCAGTCTGGGATTTTGGATCGTCAGTCCGGTCTCCTCATAGATTTCTCTGATCACCGATTCTTTGAAAGTCTCACCCGGCTCCACATGCCCTCCGGGAAATGTCGTTCCCGAATACCCTTTTCCCTCCTTGTCCAGTGCCAGCACATTGCCCTCGTTATCATAGACCATACACATATTCATAAAGATTACTTTTTCAATTCCAGCCATTGCTTTCACTCATTTCTCTAAGATAAACTTAATATAACATAATCTCGTTATATCGGCAAATCGAGTTAGTGTAACTTGAAATTTAGCGAAATATCCCCGTAGCCCTTGGCAGGGTATAAGAAACGCGGCACGCTCGCGCTCTGTCGCAGAGCGTAGCGGTACATAAGCGGTCACAATACGACCGCTAAGTACCGACGTCTGCTTACGGCACTGCTTATTCTTATACCCAGCCGGGGCTACTGTTTTTTTAAAACTTTCCAAAATGCAGAACGCCCATGGCGGACGGAATGTCCTTCCGAGGATGTTTGTCGGGAGGTGGTGATATTTTCTCGAAAAGTGTAGAAAAACAGGGTGGAGCGAACAGGACGTTCGCGACAGGCGGACGTTGCCATGGATGGCAACTGGAGCCGTGCCCGTGCGGTTTAGAACCGCTACTCACTTTTCGTCAGAAAATTCCCACCGGGAGACCGACACCTCGGAAGGATGTTCCGTCCGCCATGGGCGTTCGTGGATTTGTTTCACTAACTCTCAATTTATTGAATCAAATCATAGCACATAATCTTCTGCTGTATCTGCGCATAAGCCTCCGGCTCCAGATCATATCCCAGATAAGCAATTCCCTGATACACTGTTTCCGGAATGATCTCCGATGAACTCATTTTTTTACAAATAGCCTCAATCAGATCCCGCTTTGCCGCGATGATCTTCGCATCTGCTGCGTAAAATTGCGACATATCGCAATCTGAAGTATTGCCACAGGGGTTGAGACAGGTAGCGCAGTCCGGTGCAATGGCGAATTTCTCCGCATGAATCTTCTGGACTGTCTCTTCTTCGCTATCGCCGTCTGTCAACCGCAGAAATGCTTCCCGGACCACACTGTCCGTCCGCTCTGTTTTGCCATTATTAGACATGGCTCCCACCAGCCCGATCAGGGCGCTGATGATTCTGTCTCCCTGCATTTTCCTACAAACCTCCATTTTTCAGATGCCTGCTTTCCGTACAGGCAATCCTGATTATTCCATAATTTCTCCGTCAATGGAGATGGTCACTACCTGCCAGGGCAGGAACTTTCCGCTGTCCTGTATAGCCTTCTTTGCCGCCATTTCCAGTCCTCCGCAGCAGGGCACTTCCATGCGCACGATGGTCACGGACTGAATGTCGTTGTTCCGCAGAATCTCCGTCAGCTTCTCGCTGTAATTCACTGCATCCAGCTTCGGACAGCCGATCAGCGTCACTTTGCCGCGAATGAATTCCTTATGAAAATTCGCATATGCATAAGCGGTACAATCTGCCGCGATGAGCAGTTTTGCCCCGTCAAAATACGGTGCCTGCAAAGGTGCCAGTTTGATCTGGACCGGCCAGTTACACAACTGGGATTTCATTGTCGCACTACTCTCTGCCACAATTTCTGCGTTCTCCGTCCGGTTCATCTGACGCATTCTGCTTCCTGGGCATCCTCCATGGGGAATCTGCATACCTTCCCGTTGCATTTTTTCCTGTTGTTTCAGCTGCTGTGCCTGCTTTACTGCCGCCTCATCATAGGCCGGCGCCTCCCGCTCTTCGAAGGTGATGGCTCCCGTGGGACACCCCGGCAAGCAGTCACCGAAGCCGTCGCAGAAATGCTCCCTGACCAATTTTGCCTTGCCATCAATAATATCTATGGCACCTTCATGACATGCTGTGGCACAAATACCGCAGCCATTGCATTTTTCTTCATCAATATGAATGATTTTTCGAATCATGTTGCCTCCTTAATTTTGCTGTTCTCTTTGTCTCTTTCCATACTATAGCAAACTTAAGCAGGTCATTATGTTGTTTTTCCAACAAAATCATTATTTTCTTCGCATACAAGATCATCTTCTCCACCGCCCTGCGATTAATCGTAAGCAGCGCTTCTCCTTCCAACTTATGACCAATGGCCTCATAAAAAGAACCGATAGTGAACCAGTCCAACCTATGGGCACCATCATGTTCTCGCCCAGCTCCAGCGGTAAAATTCTGAACACAAAGGGCAAAAAAGTACCGCCTGCATGAATATTAGTTCCACACAAGCGGTATATACAGCACGACTTATAATTTAGAAAGATACGGTCAGCTGCATCTTGAATCTCTCTTCACCGTATACTGCGTGAGGAATATCCTTGGGCATGATCAGTGTCTCGCCCTCTTCCACATAGAATACCTCATCGCCCACGGTAAATCTGCCCTTGCCTTCCAGAACGGTCACCATGGCATCTCCGCCTGCTGCATGGGTAGATATCTCCTCGCCCTTGTCAAAGGAAAAGATTGTCATGCTCACATAATCGTTCTGTACCAGAGTCTTGCTGACTACCTGGCCTTCCTGGTATTCCACCAGCTCCTTCAGAGTTAATTTGGTCTGCTTGTCGATATTTTTATACATCGTTGTCCATCCTTTCTTAAACACATCGTTATTGTGCCTGCCCGGCATGCTCCCACCAGAGCTCTCCTTGACTTTCTGAGGTGATTATACTAGAATCATCCCATCAAGTATGTTGATTTTCCAACAAAAGGAGAATTCATTATGACTAGCACTCTTTTTCAAAATATTTTACCCGAAGATATCCCTGTTATGCTGAAGCGTCTGAATGCATATACGAAATCCTATCAAAAGGAAGAATACATCAAGCATGCCGGTGATCCTGCGGATTTCATCGGCATTATCGAATCCGGCTCCGTTCACATCCTACAGGACGATTATTACGGCAACCGCAATATCACCGCTTCTATCCCCCCGGATTCCCTGTTTGGGGAGGCTTTTGCCTGTGCAGGAATTCCATATCTTCCCGTGGATATTGTGGCAGCAGAGGACTGTACAGTGATGTTCCTAAATGGGAAAACACTGTTAAACACCTGCGACAACAGCTGCACTTTCCATCATACCCTGATACGCAATCTCCTAGGAATCGTAGCGCAGAAAAATATGTATCTGAATCAGAAGATCAAATATACCTCCCGTAAGACCACCCGGGAAAAACTGATGGCCTATCTTACCGATCAGGCAAAATTGAAAAGGAGCAACGATTTTACCATCCCTTTCAACCGGCAGGAGCTGGCGGATTATCTCGGGGTAGAAAGAAGCGCCATGTCCGCAGAGCTGGGCAAGCTCACAAAGCTTGGCATCCTCCGGACACAGCGCAGTCATTTCACCTTATTAAAACCACTGGATTAATTTTTGATCACCTTTTCAAAATCGGAAGCTGGGTGTTTGCACAGCGGACAGATAAAATCTTCCGGCAGTTCCTCGCCCACGTATTCGTAACCGCAGATGGTGCAGCGCCATACCGTCTGGCCGTCTGCGGTTTTTCCCACTTCCTCCGGCTTCGGCTTTACCTCTTCTTGATAGTACTCATAGTTTGCCGATGGCTCCTCGCTTAACACTTCCATCTCTGTCACTTCACCAATGAACATGGTGTGGGATCCCAGATCCACGGTCTGACTGACCTTTACCGCCAGATAAGCATTTGTGCCTTCTATGATGTAGGGCACGCCATTCTCCGCATTTTTATACGCTGTGTAGTCTGCGAATTTGTCCACTTCCCGGCCGGATTGGAAACCAAAGCGCTGATATAGAGGGAATAGTGCTGTCTTACTAAGCACCGATACGTCGAACACGCCAGTCTTTAACACCATATCATGGGTATAATTTGCCTTATTGATGCATATGCAGAGCTGATTCGGAGTGGATGCCGCCTGAATCGCAGTATTGACGATACAACCGTTTGCTTTCTCTCCATCTTTCGTCGTTACGATATATAATCCATAACTTAATTTGTGCATTGCCTTGTTATTCATTATATTCTCTCCTTTTCTCCTTCAGCCTGTTTCGCTTCCTTTTTAGTATCTCTTATCTACCATATTTTATTTTCTTAACATTACTTATTTTCTTTATCTGATAATAACACAGTTGAAATTATCTGTCAATAATATTAGTAATTATTCTTATTTTTATTTCTATAATTTAAAAACACCGATACCTTTCGATACCAGTGTTTCTTATCTGTTTCCTAATAGGTCACAACGTTATGATACACTCTGTAATATCCGTCTCCGATATCCACCAGCTGCAGCTGTATTGCAAAATGCTCCATACCGAGATTTTTCAACACATCCACCACATATCCCTGCTCGTAGGCTCCGGTATGATAGGATTGCTCAATGGTACTCCACAGGCTCTTAGGCACAACATTGTCAAAATGCTGGTCACCACTTCCCAGGCCGGTCAGCTGCTTCCTGCAGTCTTCATAATAGGAACTTAAATCCGTCAGCGCATCGGCTCTGGGCTCCGGCGTAGCGGCAGCTGTGGTATTGCCTGCAGAGCCTGCGGTATTGCCGGAGGGATAACGCAACGGCTCCTGAGGATCCGGATTGATATAATCACTGAGAGAGCTGCCAGGCTGCTCCGGTTCCTGCGTACCGTCTCCCTGCTGTCCGGGATCTGTAACGCTCCCGTCTGTCTGACCGCCGGAGGGCGTGGTGCCTGCGTCCGGATCCGGTGTGGCTCCGCCTGCTTCAGACGGCTGACCGGTACCCGCTGCCCCTGTGGTATTTTCCTGTCTGTAAGCGGTACCGTTGCAGGCCGGCAGATACACCGACAGATTCTGTCTTACATGGGTGGAGGCAAAATCTGCATCCGTCTTGTTAAAATAGTCATATCGGATGGCCGCTGCGTCATCCCAGGTCACATCCACATTGTAATAACCATCCTCCAGCTTTACGATATTCCAGGCATGATCCCCACCGGAATAACCGGTGCAGTAATAACAGGGAATTCCCAGCTGCTGTAACAGATACTGATAAGCTCTGGCATAACCGGCACACACGCTCTTCCCATTCACCAGTGCACTGTAAGCACTCTGGTTCATATCCGCTGTCAGATCATAGGTCACTGCCGATGCCAGTGCATCATGCACATATTTCTCTTTTTCATAATTGCTGTCAAGGGACGCTGCCCCGGTAATCAGATTCTGTGCCGCCGCATCAAATCTTTGCTTTGCGCTCTCCAGATCATCTGCCGTACTGTTATATTTTAAATCGATCTCCACGCATTGCCCGTTGGTCAGATATTTGCTGGAATAACCCGTCTCCAGCCAGAACATTTCCGGATGATCACCGATCACCGCCTCAAACGCTGTCTTTACATCACTGGCAGACACGGTCTTCTCCGGTGCAAACTTTTCCGTCAGGTTCTGTGCGTTGGCATAAATCTGCCGGTATACGGACTGCTGATTCTCCGTCAGCATCTGATAATACGGATACTCCTCTGCGGAAAATGACAGCCCCTCTCCCGTTTCTCCGGAACCTAATGTTTCCTTCAGATTCTGTGCTTCCTGATCCGGAATCTGCTGTTCTTCCGGCTGCACGGGAGTAAATCCTGTCCTGCCGCTAACATCCTCCGGAATCTGCATCTGATCCATGGACGGCGCCACGTAGCCGTTCATTTCCCCCGGCATACCATTAGGAAGCGTCACACTGATATTTCCATTCCCGGAAGTCTGTCCTTCCCCGGTCTCTTCGGTCCCAAGGGGTATATCCACTGTATTGCCATACAGTTTCTGCGCCAGAGAACTGGTCATATTGGGGTTCAATGCGAATACCAGGATTCCGCCACACAACAGCAGACACAACACTGCAATTCCTATCATGATCTTATTGACTACTTTCATCTTATGCTCCTATCAGACCGGGCTCCTGGCCTGTGCTCCTGCCCGGATTTGTTATAAAGCCAGCTTCTGCCGCTATTGCTTCTCTTCTCCTGCGGCAAGTAATCCATCCGGAGAATAGCGGTTCGTTGCATTCCACAAGATCCATTCTTCATATCCCGCATCGTAGACTGCCTGGATCTGTTCTCTGATCTGTGTTCCGTTGTAGGAAATATGTCCCGGAACCCAGGTTGCGGTAAATGCCTGCAGCCATGGCCGTACTACAGCCCTCTCCGCTTCCGGAATCTCCTGCAATTCTTCTGCAGACCCCTGCATGGCGGCCGATACCGTTTCGTAAGGATGGGCATCCGGCACCTTCAGACCAAACACACCGTTAGCATAATGAGAGGGATATACCATAGGGCTGATGGCATCCACTGTCTGTCCCAGTGCCGTGTAATCCTGCCCTACGGTCTGCACATCCGTCTCGCTGCCGATAATAGTGCCGAAGACATCTGCCGTGACCACACAGCCCTTTTCGTGAAGTCTGTCTCCCGCATAGGAGAGAAAATCCTGTATAGCCTGCCGCTTCGGATAGGCTTCCATATCCACACCGTAATCTGCCGCATCGGCATCCGAACCTACCGGGAATCGCACATAATCATACTGGATCTCATCAAAACCCAGATCTGCCGCCATCTCCGCAAGCTCTGTCAGATATTCCCAGACCTCCTGCCTGTAGGGATTTACCCAGGCCAGTCCATTGGCATCTGTCACCGGCTTACCGTCCGGCTTCGTCAGTGCCAGTTCCGGCTGTGCCGCCGCCAGAATGGGATCCTTAAAGCATACGATCCGCGCAATGGTATATATATTATGATCTTTCAATTCCTGCATCATTGTCTGAATGTCCCGGATGTAACGTATTCCGGCCTGCATTTCGGATATCCGGTCCAGCACGGGAATGTCCTGTGGAATCTCCTCATTAGTCAGCCGGAACGTCAAATTTCCCTCGTCGTTTTTCACGTCGATGACCATGGCATTCAGTTCCGTCTCATCCACCAGGCGGATCAGATCTTCCATTCCGGCACTGCCAGCCTTCGGGCCGGTGACGTAGATTCCCTTTACCTTCGTCCGTCCCGCCATGCGGTCCGCCGTAGTCTGCTCTGCATCCCCGGTGGCGGCATCCCCATCCGTGACATCCGGTGCATTCTCCCCGGTGGCAGCCTCTTCTGTGAAATCCACCGTGGCCATTACTTCTATTCCTGTCTCTTCCGTCCCTGTCAGAGATAATTCATTGTCTGTTCCACAGCCGGTCATGCCTAGTATAAGTACAATCCCTGCTGCCAGAAGTCTCTTCCCCGGACCAGTATTTCGTATCATCGGTACTCTCCCTGCATACCGCCGGTCGCTCCTGTTTTCTTTATCCAGCGGTACAAAAGCTTCATAATTTCATGGTTCTGAATAGTTCCGTCGGAGTCAAAAGGTCTTTCACCCACTTATGAGCAAGCTCGTGTGGGCTTAGACCTTTTGCCCCTGGTATCATTATATTTTTAATTGTTGAAAAATGCAAGAAATGCTATACTATATCTATCGGCTCTGCCTCCGCTTGAGAAAAGAGCCGTCCTGATTTTCCCTGGAATAAGGTTTTTCACCACAAGAAATTAGGTCTTCCATGTATCATAATTTTATCTTTGATCTCTACGGCACCTTAGTAGACATCCACACTAATGAAAATAAAACTTCCCTCTGGAAAAGGCTTGCGCTGTTCTATTCCTTCCAGGGTGCTTCCTATACGGGGAGGGAACTGAGGAACAGATATCGCCAGCTGGAAACGGCTGCCCGCAAGGTTCCCTCATCTTACACCTGTCCGGAGATCTGCGCCGCAGATATTTTTCGAACTCTTTATGTCGAAAAAGGGATCCAACCCACAGAGGCTCTTCTGACCGCTACCGGTCAGTTCTTCCGGATCGAATCCCTCAATATTTTACAATGCTATCCCGCCACGATCGGCACACTGCAGCAGCTCCATGCAAAAGGCTGTGGGATCTACCTCCTGTCCAATGCCCAGCGGATCTTCACCGAATACGAGCTGCGCTCGCTGGGACTCTGGGATCTGTTCGACGGTATCCTTATCTCCTCTGACGAGGGGTGCTGCAAGCCGGATCCCGCTTTTTTTCAGATCCTGTTTGACCGCTACGGATTAGATTTCACCACCTGTCTGATGACCGGCAACGAACGCACCAGTGATCTGGCAGGTGCTATAGCTGCGGGGATCGACTGCTGTTACCTGCACACCGCCACCTCTTCCGGTTCCGCAGATGAGCCACCAAAAAAAGCCCGCTTTACAGTTATGGATGGTGACTCTTATGCGCTGCAAAAAATTCTTCTAAGTTTAGCGAGATAAGATAAAGCACCCGGAAGTCAGCTTTCCCGGGTGTTTTTTCATCCATACAAATGCTGCCACACAGATCACCACAGAGATCATGGAGCCTGTCAGGAACTGCATCAGGGATGCTCCTCAGATTTTTTCCGTGGCACGCTCTTCCTCTGGATAAGTCAGTCCCCAGTCTTTTCGGATCCGGGTCATCATTTTCATAACATCCTCGGTAAGCTCAAGCTTCATTAATTCCGGATGTCCGGCGATGGCCTGTTCCATATCCTCCACCTCGTATCCCAGTGCGTCTGCCGTAGCTCCCGCCACAATTTCCTCGGTGTGTCCGTCTTCCGTGTACGTGATCACTGCTTTCTGCCCTCTGGGATACTCATACATTTCCACGTAAGCCTTGTCAAAAGAGATCATGCCCCGTTTGGGCTGCTTGGCATGCAGGGACAATGTGACCGTTGCCATCTCCTGCTCCCGGTTCATCAGAAGTATTCCCGCCTGCTCGTCCACACCGGTAGGTGCAAGCTTCACCTGCGAAGTAATCTGATCCGGGCAGGAATTTAAGAACATTCTGACAAAGGAAAGGGCATACACACCGATGTCCAGCAATGCTCCTCCGGCCAGATTCCGGTTGAAGAACCGGTTCTTCATATCGTATTCCTTATAACTTCCGAAATTCATCTGTATCACACGCAATTCTCCGAATTTTCCGGCATCCATGCGTTTTTTCAGTTCTTTATAAATCGGCATATGATAGATAGTCATAGCTTCCGCCAACACCACACCATGCTCCTTCGCCAGCTGCACTGCCTCTTCCAGTTCTTCGGAATTCAGCGTAATGGATTTTTCGCACAGCACATGCTTGCCGGCTGCCAGCGCTTTCCGCAGAAAGTGAATGTGAGTGTTATGGGGTGTGGAAATATAAATGATATCCACCGCAGGATCCGCACATACATCCTGAAAGCTCGTAAACACCTTCTGCACACCGTATTTTTCCGCAAAGGCCACTGCCTTCTCCGGTGTCCGGTTCACGACACCATACAGTTTCTGTCCTCTTTTTTCCATAGCCTGCGCCAGCTCATTTGCAATGGCACCGCAGCCTGCACTTACCCAGTTTGCCATCCTATTTTCTGCATTCCTTTCCACGCGTCTTATTCTCATACATCTTTGCATCCGCTTCATTGATGATCTTACGGACATCCACACCACAGCCTTCTGCCCAGCCCACAGCACTGGAGACCGGCATCTCGCCCTGACTGTTTTTCTCCTGCAATGCAGCACTGACAGATTCGATCATGGACTGGATCTCCGCTTCCACCGGATTCTCGATCAGCATGACAAATTCATCTCCGCCTATGCGATAGACCTTACGTCTGTCCGTGGATAATTCATATAATACGGAAGACAATGTCTGGATCAACACATCTCCGGCGGCATGGCCATATTTGTCATTGACACATTTCAGATTATTCACATCCCAGAAAATAGCTGCCAGTCTGTCCACCTGCGGATAGTAATCATTGATCATTTCCTCATATTTGTTCTTGTTATATACATGGGTGCCCAGATCGGTCTCCTTACGATATGTCAGATCAGCGATCCTCTGTGCATCCTCGTGGCTGGTAATGCTGATATACCGCAAAATAATGGTGAATATCAGAAGTATCACCGCCCGGGGCAGCGCTCCGTAGAACAATATCACGAACACCGGATCCGGCTCAATGCCAAACTGCAGCGTCCCCGCCATCCACTGCTCCATATACCAGTCTCTGGAATGATTGCTTCCTAAGAGCATATTCAAATCACAGATTCCGTGATAGAATCCCGTCACCATACTGACAGCCATTGTCACGTCATTGACAACATAGGTGATCCACAGTGTCATCCGCTCCCTGTACTGTACCGCCAAAAGCAACGGCAACACATAGATAAGCACCGCGTGGAATGACAAAAATGCCGCAATGACTGCCGATATCATACAGATCAGTGTCAAAAACACATACTTTACCCAATGCTTTGACAGATCCACCTTTTTATAAATGTATAAAACAGGAATTCCCATCACCGCCGACACCCCTGCTGCCATGGTAAAGATTCTGGCATCCACAATAAAGATTCTCACTAATGTCAACAGCCAGAGGAGCAGAATAGTCACAAAAATCCAGAAAAAGCCTTTTAGTGTGTGTATATTTGAGTTGATCTCCTGTTGGTGTAATTCTTTTTTATACTTTTCCTGATAATTTTCCATCATAACATCCCTATGTTCTTCTATCATTTGTTCTCTTCATTCAGTGCTCAGCGCATAACAGATACAGTATAACATATTATGATATTTTTTGCATTAAATGAGCTTACTTAACATAATTAAAATCCTATTTTTCCACATTCTGTTTCATGCTGCCGGTGCCCCGGCAATCGACCTCTTTACTGGGAAATAATCAAGCTGCGGTTATTTTCCCGGTACTCTTTTGGGGAAATGCCATAGATTTTCCGGAAATTCCGCAGGAAAGAGGAGTAATCCGCAAAGCCGGTCTGCTGCCAGCTCTCAGTAATGTTCTTCCCCTCCGCCATGATCTGACAGGCAGCAATGATCCGCTTGTTCACAATAAAATTATGCACCGTCATTCCGGTGATTTCTTTAAATTTCCGCAGAAAATAGAACTTACTCATATGCACAGTCTCCGCCACATCCTCTACGGTGATCTCCTCACCGATATGGGCTTCGATATACCCTGTCACCTGCTCCACCAGAGGATGATCCACGATCTCCTGTGTGGAAGACAAATATTCCTCCCGTTTACACAACACATTCAGATACCCAAAAAACAGGCTCAAATTGCCTCTGTCCATGACCTTACGGATTCCGCAGTTCTGGACATCATCCCCCTCTAAGATCTCCGACATAGCAAGCTTTAGCAGAAATCCACGCAAAATTTCCTCATAATAAATGGGGAAATGATACAGTTTCGGCCCCGCTCCCCAGAAGCATTCTGCAAGAAACGGCTCTCCCGCCGCCAGCTCCCGCAGCATCTGATCACTGATCCACAAAATGATCCGGCGGGACGAATCCATTTTCTTCTCCGTGGGATGATATTTGTGCATGACATTCTTATCGATCAGCAGGAAATCTCCCTTCCGCATCCGCACCGCCCGGTCCTCGATCAGGGAAGAAAATTCCCCCTCTATAATATAGATCAGCTCATAAAAATCATGATAATGGAACGACACCGCTCCGACAGGCTCCCCTACCTTCTCATAGACCTCATAGTCACCGCTCAACATATATTGCCGTTCGTCCGCCGCATCCCGGCAGCGCAGGCTGCTTTTTCTGTTCACGACCATCCATTTTCTCTCCTGTATCATTCTGTTCAGTTTTTATTTTCCATGGTTTATATCCCCTGTCTTACTATATAGCAATTTTTGCACTATTTCAAGCAATTCATGCAGTTTTAATGCATTTACCATTCTGCTATGCTTAAGACAGCAAAAAACGAAACCAAAGCATTCCCTACAAGGAGGATTTCTATTATGCAAATGACATTACGCTGGTATGGCAGCAAGTACGACACGGTTACCTTAAAACAGATCCGTCAGATTCCCGGTGTCACCGGAGTCATCTCCACTCTCTACGGCACCGCTCCCGGAGAAGTCTGGGAAATGGATGACATCCTGGCCCTAAAGACTGAGATTGAAGCTGCCGGCTTACAACTGGCCGGTATCGAGAGTGTCAACATTCACGATGCCATCAAGATCGGTTCTCCCGACCGTGAACAATATATAGAGAATTATATCACTACCCTGGAACGGCTCGGCCAGGCAGGCATCCATATGGTATGCTACAATTTCATGCCGGTCTTTGACTGGACACGCACCGAGCTTGCCAGAATGCGTCCCGACGGTTCTACAGTCCTTGCTTACAATCAGGCTGCTGTAGACGCTATTGATCCGGCCAAAATGTTCGAATCCATTGCCGGCGATATGAACGGCACTGTAATGCCCGGCTGGGAGCCTGAGCGTATGGCTCATGTCAAAGAACTGTTCGAAATGTACAAAGATGTGGATGATGAAAAGCTTTTTGCCAACCTGAAATATTTTCTGGAGCGTATCATGCCCACCTGTGACAAATACAACATTAACATGGCGATCCACCCTGACGATCCTGCGTGGAGTGTTTTCGGACTGCCCCGTATCATCATCAACAAGCAGAATATCCTGCGTATGATGAAGATGGTGGATAACCCTCACAATGGCGTTACCTTTTGTTCCGGTTCCTACGGCACCAACCTGGAAAATGATCTGCCGGATATGATCCGCTCCCTGAAAGGCCGCATTCATTTCGCCCATGTCAGAAACCTGAAGTTCAACTCTCCTACTGATTTTGAGGAGGCTGCACATCTGTCCAGCGATGGAACCTTCGATATGTACGAGATCATGCTGGCTCTTTATGATATTGGTTTTGACGGTCCCATCCGTCCCGATCACGGACGTATGATCTGGGATGAAGTGGCCATGCCCGGATACGGACTGTACGACAGAGCTTTAGGCGCCACCTATTTAAACGGTCTGTGGGAAGCTATCGAGAAGTCCCATAAGCAGAAATAATCATCGCACCTGAAAACTCATAAATCAGTTTGGAGGAAACCATTATGGAACTTACCTTAAAAAGTCTTCATGACGACCGGGACGCATTTCTCGCTGCCGGTTATCATCTGCCGGAATTCGATTACGATACCGTTCATAAAAACACCGTGGAACATCCCCACTGGATCCACTTCGGTGCCGGCAATATCTTCCGTGCCTTTCAGGCCAACGTAGCACAGAATCTGTTAAACAGCGGCGTTCTGGATACCGGTCTCATCGCAGCGGAAGGCTATGACTACGAGATCATTGAAAAAAGCTACCGTCCCCACGACAATTTAAGCATTCTCGCCACCTTAAAGGCCGACAACACTGTGGAAAAGACCATCGTAGGCAGCATCATGGAGTCTCTGATCCTGGACAGTAAAAACGAAGCAGAATACGCACGTCTCCGGGAGATTTTTAAAAATCCTTCTCTCCAGATGGCCAGCTTTACCATCACTGAAAAAGGCTATGCTACCGCCAATGCCAAAGGAGAATTCTTCCCCGCAGTAGCCGCTGACTTCGAAAAAGGTCCCGAAGCCCCCGAAAGCTACCTGGGCAAGGTAGTCTCCCTGCTTTATACCAGATACACTCACGGAGCGCTCCCCATTGCCATGGTCAGCATGGACAACTGCTCCCATAACGGTGACAAATTATATGCCGCTGTCAATGCGTTCGCCAAGGCATGGACCGACAACGGACTGGTGGAAGCCGGCTTCTTAGGCTACGTCAATGACCAGACGAAAGTCACCTTCCCCTGGAGCATGATCGACAAGATCACCCCCAGACCTGATGCCAAAGTAGAAGCTATGCTGGCCGAGGATCATATCGGCGGTCTGGATGCCGTAGTTACTTCCAAAAACACCTATATCGCTCCCTTTGTCAATGCGGAAGAATGCGAATACCTGGTCATTGAAGATGCTTTTCCGAACGGTAAGCCCGCACTGAACAAAGGCGGCATCATCTTCACCGACAGAGCGACCGTAGACAAAGTGGAGAAAATGAAGGTATGTACCTGCCTGAATCCTCTGCACACCGCACTGGCCATCTATGGCTGCCTTCTGGGATATACCCTGATCTCCGAAGAGATGAAGAACCCGTTATTGAAAAATATGGTGGAAGTCATCGGTTACAAAGAAGGACTTCCCGTAGTGGTAAATCCCGGCATCCTGGATCCGAAGAAATTCATTGACGAAGTGGTGAATGTGAGGATCCCCAATCCCTTCCTGCCGGATTCTCCCCAGAGAATCGCTACCGATACCTCCCAGAAGCTTTCCATCCGCTTCGGCGAGACCATCAAAGCTTACGAAGCTTCTCCAGACCTGCATACGGAAGACCTGAAGCTGATTCCTCTGGTCTATGCCGGATGGCTCCGGTATCTCATGGGAATCGATGATGAGGGCAGAGAATTTACGCCCAGCTCCGACCCCCTGTTAGAGGAAGCCCGTCAGTACGTTGCAGACTACGAACTGAGTTCCGCTCCCAAGGATCTGTCAAAGCTGGACGCATTACTTGCCAATGAGAAAATATTCGGTGTGAACCTCCACGCCATCGGCATGGATACTCTGGTAAAACAGTATTTTGCAGAATTAAGCTCCGGTATGGGAGCCGTGGCTGCAGCCCTGAAAAAATATGTTCCTGAGAAGGTAACCCTTTGATCTTAGAAGTTACCACTTCTCATAAGGACACCGGTTGACGGCGATTACAGCCCTCAGTTCCACAAAGCAGCCGCAGGCACCACACAGCCCCTCATTCAGATATTTACATTCCTTACATACAGCAAGGCGGTCTTCATAGACCGCCTTATCTGCTTTACTATCCCCTTCGATCCTGTCTATGTAGGCATACAGATTCTCCATATAGGCATTCTTGTCCATTTCCCGCAACAGACATTTCCGACAGGAATATTTTCTTGTGACATCCATCGTTTCTATTGTTTGCTTTTCTTCCATAACTATTCTTATTGCTTATTTTATCCGTAACATAACGACGCTGCATGCCGGCATGGTAAATATGATCTTTCCATTTTCAATCTTATAATCTGTAAACACTTCCTCGTGCACCTTATCGGGATCCTCAAAGGTGTTGTAAGCATGCATATCATTGGTTAGTATCGCAGCGGTCACGTGCTTTGGATCACACTCTGCGAAAGCGATCTCCACCTCTTCTGCCTTATCAATGGACAGGTTGTTCAGGGTGATGGTCACAACACCGTCCTTATCCACGGAAGCGGATTCCTGTAAATTGGGAACCTTGAACTTTTCATCTTCACCGATCTGTTCCACACCATCGATATAGCTTTCCACCAGATCCGCATCCTGATGATATTTGTACATATGGAATACATGGTAAGTCGGGGTACGCAGCATCTTCGGTCCCTCGGTCAGGATCACTGCCTGCAGTACGTTGATAAGCTGTGCGATGTTTGCCATCTTCACACGGTCACAGTGCTTGTTGAAAATATTTAAAGACAGTCCGGCCACCAGAGCATCACGCATGGTACTCTGCTGGTATAAAAATCCGGGATTCGTGCCGGGCTCCACATCATACCAGGTGCCCCACTCATCGCAGATCAGTCCGATCTTCTTCTCAGGATCATATTTGTCCATGATCGTAGAATGCTTATGAATCAGTTCATCCAGCTTAAAAGCCTTTGCCAGCGTCTTATACCATGCTGCATCGTCGAAGTCCAGTGCACTTCCCTTGTGAGACCAGTCATCCTCCGGCAGTGTATAGTAATGCAGGGAAAGTCCGTCCATAAAGCCATGCATCCATTCCGGTGCATTTTCAAAACAGGTCTTCAGCACATTTTCAGTCCAATAAGTATCTCCCGCATTGGGGCCGCAACAGACTTTGAAAATAGGCTGTTTGGAATCATAATTTCTCACATAGGTCTGGTATCTGCGGTACAGATTGCCATAGTAGGATGGGGTCATATTGCCGCCGCATCCCCAGTTTTCGTTACCGACACCGAAGTAATCCACCTTCCATGCTTTCTCTCTGCCGTTTTTTCTACGCAGGTCTGCCATAGGAGATACCCCGTCGAAAGTCATGTACTCTACCCACTCAGACATCTCCTGTACGGTACCGCTTCCCACATTGCCATTGATGTAGGTCTTACAACCGATCTGTTCACACAGTTCGAAGAACTCATGGGTACCGAAGCTGTTGTCCTCGGTCACACCACCCCAATGAGTGTTGATCATTTTCTTGCGGTTCTCCTTCGGTCCGATACCGTCTTTCCAGTGGTATTCGTCCGCGAAGCACCCACCGGGCCAGCGCAGTACCGGAAGCTTCATCTCCTTCAGGGCTGCCACCACATCATTACGCATGCCTTTGGTATTGGGGATCTCGGAATCCTCTCCTACATACAGTCCCTCATAAATACATCTTCCCAGATGCTCAGAGAAATTGCCGTAAAGTTCCGGGTTGATATGTCCCTTCTTGTTTTTTTCGTTAATATACACCTTTGCCATATTGATCCTTTCTGTGGCAGGCATCCGTTTCCTGCCACTGTTGCAACATCACGCCATTGCGTCGCAGTGCGATCCCACAGCGCATTTATTATTGGAAGCCCTTCACTTCATGCCAGCTCTCCGCAGGCTCCGTACTTTCTTCCACCTGTACATTCTCATATACTACACTTCTTAACTTGTCTTCCGAAAAGTTATCCACTCTTGCCCTGATCCGCAGATCCTGCAGGGTAAAATCGGAAAGCAGATACTGGCTCTCATCCGGCATCACATCAAAAAAGGTATCACAGACGCAGTCACAGTCCTTCATCGTGATATGCTCCGCATAAGACAGCGGTTGGTCCTTCCGATCCTTCAGATCATAATACTGGGTCCAGGGATAAATCTTGAGGAACTCCTTTACCCGGCCTTCGATCTGCTCCACCGTGATATATTCATAGTGCTGCGGGGTGTCCGGCCGCATTTTCAGCCACAACAGTCTCGCTGCCCCCTTGATCTGAATCCTGCGCATGATGATATTGCGGTTATGTACTGATTCCGAACCGCAGGTGAGACACCCATGGCAGAAGCCATAGACACAATCCTCCACCAGAATCCGCTCATTGGAGCCGTTCTCCGGCTGGCTGTCCGCCCAGGGGCCCTTACCGCCCTTCAGCACCACAGAGTCGTCATTGACTTCCATATAACAGCCTTTCACCAACACATCCGTACACACATCGATATCAATGGCATCCGTACTGGGTGCCGCAACAGGACCTGCCGGGGAATAAATATGGCAGTTCAAGTATTTTACATGGTCACATTTATAAATATGTGTGGTCCAGAAATGGGAATTCTGTAAATTCAGACCGGCGATCCGCACATTTCTGCAGTTGGACAGATAGACCAGCCGGGGTCTCTGACCATCCTTGTTGGTGCCGTTACTCCATTTCCAGCGCAGCCAGCAGGCTTTCCAGGTCTTAAGTCCGTTACCGTCAATAGTGCCCGGTCCGCACATGGTAAATCCATTCAGACCGTCCGCATTGATCAGTGCCGTAAAATACAGGCAGGTCTCTCCCTCAATCCGGGTCTCGGCCAGATCATAATCCGAGATATCATCGCTGCCCTTTAACGTCGCACCGGCGGAAACATAGAGATTCACTCCCTGTTTGAAATAAAGTGCTCCCGTCAGATAGGTTCCCGGCGGCACCACCAGGACACCACCGCCCTCTTCTGCCGCCAGGTCGATCACCTTCTGGATCTCTTTGGTATAAACTTTTCCGTCGTCCCAGATCCCGTACTCTGTGAGGACATAGGGTCTGCCCAGTTCCTCAAGCTCCGGCATCCCTATATCATAAAACCAGTCATCTATGGGAGTTCCGTCCGGGAAATATTCCGTAGGTCTTTCTTTTTCGTTATGCATTCTCTGCCTCCTTTGCGTTCTGCTCCCTCAGAAAACGAACACAGGATTTCCGCCCTGATCGTTATCGTTGGTTATCTGATTTCTACAAAGGTAGTGTCGTAAGGTGCAATGGTTACCGTACATGCGCCCGCTTCCGTGGGGATAGTGGTGGTCTGCTCGGTGTCACTGTTGTTGATGACTACCAGTTTTTTACTCTCCGGGTAATAAGCACATTCCGTATACAGGTTATCCGTCATATAGCTGCCGGAGGTGCCTTCTCCACCGGCATAACGGATCAGCTGGTACAGCATTCTGGTATTCCACAGGTTCACCTGGAAGGAAGACAGATAGATTCCCAGTCCCTTGCCGAAATGATTCAGGGTGATCAGTGGCTTCCCGCCGTCTGCCAGAAGTACCTGTGCTTTTCCATCCGTCAGATACCGGTTCTCCTTCGCTTCCACACCTGCGCCCTCTGGGATCAGATGCTCCGGATCCGCTGTCTCAAAGATCCATCTGCCGTGACAGACTCTTGCGCCGGTGTCCTCGTCAATTCCCAGCACATGTGCCATACGGAAATACGTATCATATCCTTCCACAGCGGAAGGCTCGTTCACACCGATAAAGCAGCCTCCCTCGTGTACCCACTTTGTAAGTGCAGTAACAAGCTCCTCATCCTTCCAGGCATCCCCGCCGCTCCAGGCGCTTCCGGCTCTACCTGCATTGATTACGACATCTACATCCTTCAGTATACCATTTTTTACATCCTCAAAGGAAATAAATTTCACATCCACAGGAAGTCCGGACAAAGCTTCGTTGATGTGGATCAGGTCATGCATATAAGTCTCATGAAAGTGTCCAGACAAGGTCCAGGAACGTAAGCTTCCCCAATAATGCAGCACTGCCACACGGGTCTTGATGCGGTAAGGTTCTCCCGCATCGTGGAAGCTGCGGATCAGACGGAACTCATCTGCCACTTTTTCAATATAATCACAGAAATCCGGGAAACCCTCCACCAGATGAAGGTATCCGCCGAGACCGATCCGGTCGATCTTCGCACGCAGCAGGGCACGTCTTACGCTGTTCCAGTATTTTTTCGCATCCAGTGTGGGATTGCCGCCCTCCATGAAAGTCGGAGCACCGCCCAGCCCCACCGGGAACAGATAGGGGTGCAGACGCAGTTCATGTGTAGGCACATCCACGCCCGCACACAGTCTGGCTTCATAACCGGAGAATACACATTTGATCAGTCCGTCAAAACCAAACTCCTGAAATCTGCCATTATAAGGTTCCACACCAACCCAACTGTCATCATAGAAGACATAAGCCTTTTTGCCGTAGGAATGCACCATATCGATCAGCTTCCTGCCGAAGGAAATAACGAAATCATTGATAAATACCATCCAATCCGCCTTTTTCGCATTGCCAGGCATATGAGTCACATGCAGCTGTCCCTTATTGATAAAATCTTCCGCTGTCATGCGATATCCGTATTGTTTTTCGAACTCCTGTAAAGCAGGATCGCTCACAGTGAAATCATAGGAACCCCAGTCAGAGAACAGATTCCGGTTCCTCTCACTGCTGCCCCAGATCCATACGAAATTGTAGAACATGGAGGTAAAGCGCACCACCGTGGTATCCGGATGGGTCTCACACCAGTGCTTCATCCAGCCCAGCAGATACTCCTGAGTCTCAGGATATCTGGGATCGATCTGCATCAGATGCTCCTTGTCCCAGTGGTTCGTAGTATGATTGTACATAGAGATTTCTTCCCAGATACGATAGGCTAAGAAGCTTACTGTATACTTATGAAAAGGGATGATGCCGCTCAGGGACACGCTTCCCTTCTCTTTGTCATAGCTCCAGTCCGCATTGTCGATCTTCACATTGGTGGTTCTGTCATAAACCTCCCAATATTCCAGACTCTCTGCGCTATCATTGATCCGGAACTGCTCCGCAAAAAAGCTGTCCATCAGTCCGATGGTCAGGGTGTCACTCTCTGCTGCCTGGGGCGGTGTGCACAGGAAGGTCTGCTGTAATTTGTCCTGATTCTCCTTTGCCCAGGCATTGTGATCTCTGATAATACAAATGGTAGAATAGATTCCGTAACCGGCATGGGTGATTTCGTCGGAAAGCACGGTCCCATCACTGTCACGGATCACATCTGCTCCCCATTTTTCCGCCATTTTCAGAGTCAGTTCTTCATATCCTGATTCTCCCGGTAAGGTAAAACCACCTTTTCCCATTCTGAGTTCCTCCTCATATTCCTGCTTATTTTTCATTCCTGTCATTTCTTCACTTCTATTTTCCAGTACAATATCTGTCCTGTTACAGCAATTCCTCTTTCAGACACAGTCTGACCACACGTTCCAGCTGCTCTGCCTCAGACAACAGCACCTGATCTCCTGCAGGATCCGGAATGTCCTTGTAGATCTCCGGTTTCTTAGGAACATTGATTTGTCCCACAGGCTCCCATGCGCCGAAACCATCCGTCACGCACTCTGCCAGATAAGCGTAGGCTCTTTCAGAATGACCTTTGCATTTCTCCCGGATCTCCTGTGACACATATCCTGCCATCTTATAAGCACCGAAGTCATTGGTATGGGTATAGTCCCCGGGGAAAAAGATGGGTTTGGCATCCTGTAAGCCCTTTTCCAACACATATTTCTTGCTGTGGGCATGAAGATCCAGCACCGGAATTCCGTACTGTGCTCCCAGTTCCAGACATACATCCGCGAATTCCTCCAGCAGATCCAGATAAGTCTGATCCCGCAGTCTCCAGGTATTTCTTGCAATGGGTGTCACCAGTACCGGGTATACTCCCTTTGCCTGATTTTCTTTGATATAGCGTTGCAGATTCGCCCGGTATCCGCCCTTTGCCTGCAGCCCGGGAAGCTTCTGATCATTATGCCCGAACTGGAAAAACACATAATCTCCCGGCTTGCTGTACTGAGAGATCACCGCATAATGCCCTTCCTTGCGGAAGCTATCGGTAGTCAGTCCGGAGTGGGAATGATTCGACACTGCCACACGTGTGTCAAAATATGCCGGAAGCATCTGTCCCCAGCCACAGTAACAGGTGCCTGGATAATAGGGATAATCTCCGGGCTGATCTGTCACTGTGGAATCTCCCGCCAGATAAACCGTAGGACCGTTCACCTCTTCTACCGTAAGAGCACTGATCCTTGGTCTGTCCGCCAGTACTGCAATATCCACAGTCTTATCCGCAAAAATCCGGGAATAACCCACAGGTACAACATCGCAGACATTTGTAATCATTGCATAAGTGAACTCTCCGGCTCCCACTCTTCCATAAAAAGCAAGACGCCTTCTGCCGGTAAAGATCAGTACCTCTCCTATCTCCTCTTCTGAGCGGATAGTCAGCGTAACCTTATAATTGCCCTGCCTGGGCACATCCACCTTGAACAGTAACGGGATCCGCCTGGGTGATCCCGCCATCTTCTCTCCTGACTGTGCCTCCAATGCTGCCACTTCTTCTGCAGAATCCAGATAGCAGCCGTTCTCATCTTCCTTCAGGAAGGACAGCTGTTCGTTTTGATACCAGTACATCGTATCAAAAGAGGAATTCAGTTCCCGGATCTGCAGCAACTTCTGCTCTCTTCTGTTTTTTTCTGTTACAAAACCGTAACCTTTGCCCGGCTGATAGAGGTCTTCACTGCCCACATCGATCAGATTGGCCGTTCCTCCATCCTTTCCGAACAGGAAATTCCTGCGAAACATCTATAACGCACCATCCTTCTCAATATCATCGGAAATTAACAAGGTTGCAAAGAAGGAAAGTGCCAGTCCCTGTCCCCATCCCTGAATATACGCCTTGGGAATGCCTCTGTATCCTTCCTTGTCTCTCATGACGGCAGTTCCGCCGGAGACATTCATCACCTTACCATCCTCGCTGACATTGGCAAGCAGGCCCTTGATGGCCTTGTTGATATATTTGCTGTGTAAAGGATTGCCTCTGGTCAGCATTGCTGCGGCAATTCCTGCAGATGCGGAAATCTCTTCATAAGATTCCGGATCATCCACTACGGTTCTCCACAATCCATTCTCCGTCTGGTATACCTTCAGGGCTGCCAACTGCTCATTTAAGGAGCCGGCCACATCGATATACTTCGGATACAGATAGCACTGAGGCAGAATACCGCCTACCTGCGACATGGTAAATGCTGCCCAGGCATTGGCTCTTCCCCAATAGATGCCGGACATATGATCTCCGGCAATATTGTCATAGCCGTGATACCAGAGTCCACTGCTTGGATTCTGTAAATATTTGATATGCCAGTAGTACTGGTTCAAGGCATCATCGATCAGTTCTTCATCGTGTTCCATCACGCCCACACGCAGCATCAGGAACGCTGCCATGAACAAAGTGTCACACCAGCACTGCTCCGGGAAATCGTTGTTGGCAGATACGGTGTGCTGCAATACATGATCTCCGAAACGCAGGGCATCTTTTCTTAAATAAGCGATCTTGCTCATAAGAATGTCATGATACTGCTGCTCTCCGGTGGCCTGGTATAAGGTGATCAGGCAATGTCCCATGGCACAGGCGTTTACTGTCCATACCTTGGGCAGTCCCAGATCGATCAGTTCGTCGATACGATCCTTTAACAGATCCAGATATTCCTTCTTGCCTGTCTTCTCATAGGCATCGCTGATTCCGTAATATGCCACACCGCAGGGCCAGTCCCAGGTAAGATCCATATTCATGGTCTTTTTCACAATTTTGTCAATGACCTCTTCTATTTCTTTCTTATCATATTCCAGCTTTAACATAGTTCCTCCATTTCTGCCTTTCGGCTCTTTATATTCTTTTCCCACAGTTGTTTTTATTGTAAAACAGTCGGTCGGAAAAGGACATAAAGTAACTTCGCCCTATAAATATTATCAAATGTTCTTACGAATGCAAGCATTCGACGCTCATTAAATAATATTTACATGGCTCTGAATAGTTGCATTTTTAATATAGCCCCCAAGCCATTCATGCCTGGGGGCTGTATGTACTTCCTGTAATAAAACTTTTTACTTACTGAAGTCTGGTGGTGTTACCTGCATCCAGAGCAGCCTGTCTCTCATCGATAACTTCCTGATAACCTGCATCCAGGTACTTCTGGCTCAGTTCTTCATACAGAGAATCGAACTGGTCCTTAGGGCACATGGTCAGCTTGTCACGGTACTCAGTATACAGATCATACAGCGTCTGGTTGTACTCGGTAACAGCATCGATAGCGGTTGCGAACAGACAGTCGGAGTTAGCCTTGCCTGCTTCATAGATAGCAACCTGTCCGTTGTAGTTAGCCAGGATCTGATCATAGAAGTCCTGAGGAATACCCTGAGGGGTAACTGCCTGGATATCTTTCTCGATAGATCCGAGGGTCTTAACTGCGGTTACTGCACACCAGTAGTCTACGTTGTTGTTGTGTCCCTGCTGCTCAGCCAGGCCGGTCTGATCTGCTACTGCTACGGGATCGCCGTTATCATCATAATTGAAGTTCACGCCTTCGATACCCCACTGCATAGTGAACAGATTCTCGGGCTGGTTCAGCCACTCAAGGTACATCATAGCTGCCTTTACTTCATCCTCGGTAGCATCGTTAGCGAAGCCAATCATCATACCGAAGTTGGTTCCGGGTCTGTAAGAAGCGGAAGATCCCCAGGTCTCATCCTGTGTCCAGGTGGAAGGAGTCACTGCTACTGCCAGCTTGGCATCGGGGTTAGCATCATAGAAGGAGTTCAGTACGTTCATGCTGGAGGAGATATATCCGGTCCAGGTAAATGCTTCACCGTTGATGAAGTCTGCCTCTGCCTCGGAAGCATCTCTCAGATAGTACTCAGGATTGTAGTAACCATCGTTGTACAGCTCGTTCTCCCATTTTAAGAATCTCTTCTGAGCCTCGGTGGACAGAGCGGGGATCTGGTAGTCACCGGTGGTTGCCCATGTGGTCTCATCCTGAGGATAATCTCTGTAACCATAGTTCTGGTCAATACCTGCGCCGCTTACTTTCTTACCGCTCAAAGGATACTGATGGCCGTTCTCAACCAGTTTTGCATACAGCTCTAACAGCTTGGTGTTGTCGCCAACGGGATACTCAGAGAAGCCAGCTTCTTCCAGCCAGTCCTGACGATAGAAAGTGCACCAGGTATAAGTGGTGTTACCGTAAGGTCTGTAACCGAGTACCAGATAATCTTCATCATCCAGCTTGGTGTAAGCATCGTTGCCGTGCTCTACCATGGTCTCCCAGTAAGTAGGAGCGATCTGCTTGAACTCTTCTACATCGTAGGTCTGCAGATAGCCGTCTGCCTGCCAGCTTGCCAGCTTATCATAGTCATATTCCATACAGATGGTAGGAAGGCTCTGGCTTGCTGCCAGCATAGCGTAATCAGTCATAACGTCGCTACGGGTAATTCCTACATATTCTACCGTGATGTTGTACTTATCACCGAAGTTCTCCTGTACCCAGTTGGTCCAGTAGTTGTTCTCTACATCAGAGCATCCGTTTCCGGAAGAACCACGATCGTATACGGGGATCTGCAGAGTAACATTGTCTGCGAAAGCCTCCCATCCGTCAATACCTGCTACTGCTGTGGATGCTCCTGCATCTGTGCTTGCTGCAGAACTCTCTGCTACAGATTCCTTTGTTCCGGCATCTGCGGTTGTGTTGTCCGCGCTGCTGCCGCATCCGGTCAGAGTGCTCATTGCCATAGCACCAACAAGTGCTGTTGCCATTACCTTGTGAAGAGTATTCTTCTTCATAAATCAATCCTCCTTGTTTTTCCGAAGGAAAAATCCGAGTCCCTGGCGAGGAGAGGATTTTCCTCCTTAAAAATTATACATAGTTTTATGTGTACCCCCGGTTTTGGGGAAAACTAACTTGGTTGTTTTGTTCCTTTTAACTTTTAGCCCTTAACTGCTCCGATCATGGTACCCTGTACGAAGTACTTCTGCAGGAAAGGATAAATAATAATGATAGGAATTGTTACAAACATGATACTTGCTGCCTGTAATACTTCGGGAGTGGACTGGATCGCACTGCCGGTATCTGCCAGGGAGGAAGTCTGTGCTTCTGCTGCGGATGCCACCAGCTGATATAACTTGTACTGGATCAGCTTCAGGTTAGCACTCTTGGTGTAGTACATGTTGTCTGCGTAAGAGTTCCAACGGCCTACGGCGTAGAACAGAGACAACGTTGCCAGGATCGGTTTGGACAGCGGTAATACGATCTTGCTCAGGATCTGGAAGTTACTTGCGCCATCCAGGAAAGCGGATTCCTCTAAGCTGTCGGGAATCGTACTCTGGAAGTAGTTCTTCATGATCAGCATGTTGTACGGGGAATAGATCAGAGGTAAGATCAATACCCACATGGTATCCAGCACATGCAGCTTCTGATATAACAGGTAGCTGGGGATGATGCCGGCGCTGAAATACATTGGTACCATCAGCAGGAAAGTCAGTAGCTTTTTACCTTTTAATCTCTTCTTAGAGAGAGGATAAGCGGCACAGGTACATACCAGCATTCCCAGAGCCGTGAAGATCACGGTAACGATCACCGAGAAGATCATGGAATAGGTCATGGAGTTGTCTGCAAATACCTTCTTGTAAGCATCGAAGGTGATATCCTTGGGCCAGAAGTAAACGCTCTTGGACATTACTGCGGTATTGCCGGAAATGGATTTCACTGCTACATGCAGGAAAGGTAATACGCAGCTGGCGCAGAGGATAACGATCACTGCCATCATGACAAAATCGCTGATGCGGAATTTGTTGACCGCATGGGCTCCGCCTGCAGAGGTAGATTCTTCGTTGATATTCACTTCTTTTTTCTTCATCTCTCCCACCTCCTACAGTAATCCATCTTCGCCGAGCTTCTTGGCAAATTTATCGGATAACAGAACCAGGATCAGTCCGATCAGTGACTGGAACAGACCAACTGCGGTCGCCGCACTGAACTTTCCGGCTCCGATACCTTTATTGTATATGTAGACAGCCAGCTGATACTGGAAGTCCTTGACCTGCGAATTCTCTAATGCGGTCAGTCGCTCTAAGTTACTTCCCATAACACGTCCGAGGTTTAAGATCAGCAGTGTTACTACCGTGCTCTTGATACCGGGAAGCGTGATGTGCCACATTCTCTTCCAACGGTTCGCACCGTCGATCATGGCTGCTTCGTACAATTCTCCGTTGATACCGGTGATCGCTGCCAGGTAGAGGATGGTGCCCCATCCCATTGTCTGCCATACACCGATCAGAAGATAAGTGATTGCCCAGTGCCATTTCTCATTCAGGAACGGGATTCCTTCAGAGATCATTCCCATATTGGTTAACAGGATATTCACCAGACCGGAGTTGGGGCGGAACATTGTCATCGCTACGCTTCCGATGATGGCCCAGGAAAGAAAGTGCGGCAGATACAGGATCGTCTGGGACACTTTCTTGAATCTCGGATATCTTAATTCATTCAGGATCAGTGCCAGAATGATCGGCATCGGGAAACCGATGATCAGATCCGCCAGGTTAAACACTATGGAGTTGCGAAGTGCTCTCATGAAATCGGCATCCTTGAATATCTTAACGAATGTCTTCATGCCCACCCATTCGCTGCCTGCATATCCCTTCGCCGGTTTATAATCCATAAAGGCCATCCGCAATCCCGGGTATGCTCCGTAACTGAATACAAATACCATAATCAGTGGAAGCAGTAACAGCAGATACAATTGCCAGTCTCTTTTAAAAGCTTGTTTCCACGTGGTTTTCGTTTTCACTCCCACCACATTGGCTGCATTCTTCTTCGCCATGTCGAACCTCCTCAAGTGTCAACTATATTTTCTCGTCATTTTGTACATTTTTTGTAACCTTGTAAGCATATTATCATACATGTTGTCATATTTTTCTAATCAATCAATATAGAAAACTATGCAAAAACAACCATTATAGATCATGGTCGTTTTTCGTAAGTATTGAAGTTTCGTTGCATTTTCGTAAATTTTGCGTGAATTTTGGAGCGTTTTTGCTGTAGGATTCGCTGTTTCACGGTATTTTTAGCCTTTTTTAATCTCTTCCACGGAAACGTTGCCAACCCTAAAAAAGTCATTTTCGCAACATAATGGTTGATTTTATCCATTTTAATTGTTATATATAATGTATAGACATTATTTCTACTGCAGCATGTCTTTCCGTTGCATCATCATACAGGATGCACAAAGCTATTCAGGAAACTCTGGAACAGGAGGCACACTATGGCGAAATCCAAACGAGCTGTCACAGAATACCGAAGTTATTATCTGCCAACACACTTCCCGGTACTGCTTCTGTCCGGTGATTATTGGAAGATTTCCGATATTCCCAGCGGAAGCCTTCATTTTCATAACTGTCTGGAGATTGGGATCTGTCATTCCGACAGCGGTACGCTGGAGATCAACGGAGAAAAACAGACTTTCCATGCCGGAGATGTCACCGTTCTTCCCCGCAATGTTCCACATACCACTTACAGTGCACCAGGCACGAAAAGCCACTGGTCTTATCTTTTCCTGGATCCGAAGGAATTGTTCCGCAATCTCCTCCCCGCCTCCTGGAAAAATTACGACCTGTCCACGGACGGTTTCCCAGCATTCCGTTATATTTTCAGCAAAGAGGCTTTTCCCCACATCAACTATCTGGTATCTCATATCATCCACGAGCTGGAAGAGCAGAATCCCTGCTATCAGATCAGTGCCAGAAGCCTGTTATGCTCCCTCTATATTGAATTGTACCGGATCGAAAGTCTCGGCGGTGTCAATCCCGACACGGCCAAACCGGACTCTCTTGAAATACTGGCCTTACAGGAACGTAAGAAAGAAGGCGAGATCGCCGAAAACTCTCTGGTGATCTCACCCGCTCTGGAATATATTGAGAAAAATTATATGCAACAGTTCTCGATCGAATATCTGGCCGATCTCTGCCACTGGAGCCCGACGCACTTCCGCCGGGTTTTCCATGATATTATGGGAACTTCACCGTTAGACTACGTCAACAACACCCGGATTTTAAAATCCTGTATCCTGTTACGCAGTACGGAACACTCTATTCTGGACATTTCCGAGATGGTGGGGTTCCATTCCGTGTCCAGTTTCAACCGCTACTTTATCAAACTTATGCAGATGTCTCCCAGAGAATACCGCAAGCAGATGCAGCAGAGCGAGAAAAAGGCTGAGAACCAGTCCATTCTGGAATTTGCCGGATGGATGCGGCCGGAATAGCCCCTCTGTGTTCCGGCCACTCCGGTCATCAGGCCAGCCTCTTGTGCTTCCATTTGCCGGAATAATACCGGATCACCGGAATCACACAGCCACAACTCCAGGACAGAGGAGTGGCGATCCAGATTCCCGTGACGCCCAGGGTTCCGGACAATAGATACGCGAACACGATCCTGCCGGACAGCTCCGTCAGTCCCGCTACCATACAGGTATTGACGTCTCCGGCTCCCCGGATCACATTCTGGTAGCTCTGCATCACCCCCGCGATCACATAAGCCACGCCGATAATGGCCAGATAGGTGCAGCCGATGCCGATGGCTTCTGCCGATTCGCCGGCATCCAGGAACAGGCTCATCAGCTGTACCCGGAAGATCAGCACCAGTGTCGCAATACAGACGCTGGCTCCCACCATGACCGCCAGCGTCTTATAGAGGGCTTCCCGGATCCGGTCATATTGATTCTTCGCAATATTCTGCCCGGTAAATACCGACAATGCCGTTCCGATGGAGACAATGACCTGGATCGCCACGCTGTCCACACGGTTCGCCGCCACATAGGCCGCCATGGTAGAGGATCCGAAGGAATTCACCAGTCTCTGGACGCTCATTCCGCCCAGTGCGATCATGCAGGACTGGAATGCCGCCGGGAATCCGGTCTTCACCACCAGCTGAATATAATGGACTTCCGGTTTCCATTTCATCAGAGATAATCCGATCTCTTCTCTCACTTGTCTTACTTTCACAAAACAGATCACCGCCGAAGTACACTGTGCCAGAATCGTCGCATAAGCTGCTCCCGCTACTCCCATCTTACACACAATGATGAAAAACAGGTCAAACACGATGTTCACTACCGAGGAAGCGATCACCGCCCGCAGCGGAGTCTTCGAATTCCCCACACTGTTTAAGATCGCCGCACAGCCGTTATAGACCACACTGCCGAAAACAAAAGTATAAATGATATGCAGATACGTAGCAGAATAGCCGATAACATTTTCCGGCACGCTTAAAAGCCGCAGGAAAAATTCCGCGCCGAAAATTCCGATGAGTGACATGATGCAGGTCAGCCCACCTGCCACCCAGACAAGTGCCGTCACAGTCTTCGCCAGTCTCTCTTTATTGCCACAGCCAAAACACTGCGCCACCACCAGTCCGGCACCGTTACACATGCCACTGACGAGCGCCAGCAGAAAATAGGTCAGGGTTCCTGTACTTCCTACCCCCGCCAGAGCACTCTCGCCCAAAAATCTTCCCACGATCACTGTGTCCGCCACATTATATACCTGTTGGAATATATTACCGATCAGCATCGGTACGGCGAAGCCGATGATCAGTTTTAACGGTTTTCCCTGTGTCATGTCTTTCATATACGTGTCCTCTTTTTTATCCTTCTGTTTCCCAAATGAGTCCCGCCAGACCGGGTTCCGGTCAACTCAACCGCAACAGTCTTGCCCCTGCCAGACGCATCTCCCGCTTCGGTGGCAGATCGTAATAGACATCCATTTTGAACGGATCGAGTTCCAGCGTCAGTTGTGTCGGGCAGCCGTAGCGTTTCAGAGCCACACGCCATAGTTCACCATTGGAGAACCAGTCGTCAATCATTTTTCCGTCCTGATACAAGCGTGCGCAGTCCCCTCCGAAATCCAGTTCCAGCCAGACATCACCTGACAGTGCATCCGCCGGATGATACTCATATTCCAAGGTTAATTCATAGACGTTCGGTTCTGTTTGACCATATACGTTCCAGATGTTTTCCACTGTCTGTCCGACATCCGTGATCTGCACCTTACCGGCTTCCGTAAAGTGCAGATCCGGCAGCAGACTCACCTTACCCTTTTCATCTGCCCCTTCTTCCACATAACAAAAATGCTCTGCAGCATGTGTGGTAAGGATCCTTACCGCTTCCGCAGGATCTTTGCCATCACTCCACTCGAAATAAATATCCTCCGGCTTCTCATCCGTATAGAAATAATAAATTCCGCCAAAGCATCCCAGATAAGAAGCGTTGGTTTTTCGAAGCCGCAACTCCTCTCCCCGTATCACCACCGGCAGATTATAAGGCAGCACCAGAATTGCATCCGTCCGTACATGAATCCGGTCGAAACTAATCTGCCTCTGTGTTCCTTCAACATCTGTCACCGTAAACTGTAATGGCTTTTCCGGTGTGATCTGTTTCTCTGTCATTTTCCGCTTTCTCTGGTGATTATTGATAAATAAGAATCCACAGTCCGCCGTTTTATTATAACGGAAGGCTGCCCGCAGCGTCTCCATATCTTCTGCATCCATGGGTTCGGGGATATTATCCGGCAGATACACTTTCGCCCGTGCCAGCAGTTCTTCTATATTTTTGATAAAAGTATGGTGCTTGCGCAGTCGATAATAGCTTTCTGACGGCAGACCGTTTTCCCGCAGGCACGTCTGAAAATCATAGCTTTTCACAGGAAGATCATTGGCATAGCCGGTCGCCTTCGACTCCTGCAGGGTGGTATATTTTCCGTCAGGATTCACGCCGCCGTGGTACATATAATACCCGATCAGATTTGCCCCTGCTCCCAACATACAGATTGTCTGTGCCTCGATATCCTCTGGGTAAGGGTAGGGGCGTCTGTGTGCCGTCACCTGCAGTCCCCCGCCCAGTTCCGCCGTCAGGTAAGGGAATTTTGACGTATCAAATGTAAAACCGCTCTGTCCTTCGGCGAAATCCGATGCGATATTGGCATCGTCGTGAAAAGGCTGAAACAAGAAATTCTCGCTTGCCGCAAGTTCATGGGTATGATTTGCCCACGGGGCATCCACATACCCGCCCAGCACCGGCAGGAAACTTCCCGGCACATAGGCACCACCCCAGCCGGTTGCCGACACATACGGGGCTTCCAGTCCCTTTTTCTCCGCCATGGCACGTAGCGTGCGCATGTGTGCCATACCCTCTTCCCTGTCGGAGGGACCGCCGGCATGTCCGTATTCATTCTCGATCTGTATACCGATGACCGGACCGCCGTCCTTATGCATATACCCTTCCGCCTGCTCTGCGATTTTGGTAAAAAAGACATCGACATATCTCAGATACTGTGGATCGTCCGTCCGCAAAGTCAGTTCTCCCCGTCTTTCCTTCTCCACCAGCCAGTCCGGGAAGCCTCCGTTTCTGCACTCTCCATGGGCCCACGGACCGATGCGGAGCCATACCTTCATTCCCACTTCCCGACAGCAGTTAAGAAAGGCTTTCAGGTTCCTCCTTTCGGAAAAATCCCATTCTCGTTCCGCTTCCTCATGATGGATCCAGAAGACATAAGTGGCTGTGATCTCCACTCCGCCCAGTTTCATATTCTCCAGGGCAGATCTCCACTCCTTTTCCGGATAGCGGGAGAAATGGAATTCTCCCATGATGGGCAGGATCGGTCTGTCGTTGCAGGTTAAGCATTCGCTGTTATAGCTATATACCTCTTTTCCCATGTTTTCCATTTTGTAATCCTTTCCTCAAAAGCCTTCCTATTCAAGTCTTTCTTTTCAAGCTTTTTTACAGATCATGTACCCGGATTCCCTGATGAGCATTGTCCATGGCAAGTAGTTCTTCCGCACACTTTTCCGCTTCGTCTGACCGTCCCAGTCCTTTAAGTCCCAGGCTCATCATGAACAGGCAATGCTTCCGGTTCCGCTCGTCCAGGTTCTCCTCAAAGATCAGCAGATCCGGCAGGGATACCGCAAAATAGTCTATTTTTATTTCATCCCCGATATGTTTTTTTCCATAATCCTCCAGTTTCCGGAATCTCTCCACTGCTTGTTCTTCGTCACCCAGTGCCCGGTACGCCAGTCCCTGATAATAGATCATCTCGGGGGGCTGATCATTGTAATACATCATGCCCACCGGCTCCGACTCTCCGTGACAGGCTTTCGTAAGACTTGCAAAAGCTTCCTCTGTCTCTCCCAGCTTTTCCTGCACCAGTCCAAGCAGATAATGCAGATTATTCTCCTGTGCAGACTCCAATTTCCCTTCTCCCAGATTTTGGGGATATTCATCCACTGCCTGCAGGAGAATTGTTTTGGCTTCTACATATTCTCCTTCTGCCGCAGCCGCTTTTGCCAGCTGATACAGGGCGGTCAGGTACTGGGCTGCCACTTTGCCTTCGCCGCCTTCCCACTGATGGAACTTCCTTGCTTTGATCAGATTGAGAGCCTTCTCAGATTCTCCCAGAGTGTTTAAAATTGTCACGTACTCCAGATACAGATCATCCCTGCTTTCCACCAGGTCAAAATGTTTTTCCATATCACTCCATCGTTCTTTCACGGCAACATTCAGACGCTTTTTCAGCTGATCCAGTTCCAGATACACTCTGGCATCCGTCTCATCCAGTGCAAAAGCTTTCTCCATTTCCTCGTACGCTCTCTGCGGCAGCTTTTTCACATTGTAATATGCCAGTGCCAGATTCCTGTGTACCGTCGGGAAATCCGGACTCCGGAGAATCGATTCCTCATAATCTTCTATGGATTCGTCGTACACTCTCCTGTCATAGAGCAGGCATCCCAGATAATAGTAAGCCATGGCCAGATGATATTCTTCTGCCAGACTCTTTAACACGATATAATCTTCCGTTCTGTGAGGAAAACAGCCATCCGCTGCAGCATTTTCTCCCAATGTCACGTACATTGTCATGTAACAATTTGCCTGTTCCGTATTTTCTTTCCTATGCAGGTTCTGGTATCCGTAAGCAATATAATAATATACCAGCGGATAAATATCCTCTTGCCGTGATACATTCTGTTGTTTCACCCATTTTTCGGCAAGGGTGATTCCCTGTGCGTAGTCTCCTGCCTCATAGAGATCGATCACCAGCTCCAGCAGGGTGTTATGGTTGATTTTCTCCGGCTGTCTGTCATAGAGCGGATCGATCTTCAGACTCTCCTTATGTAATTCTTCTGCTTCCTTCACTCTTCCCAGTTTTCTTAAAATATTTTCCTTCAATGCACGGGCCTTCATACACTGGTACTGTCTGAGAATAGATTCATTTACATGCTCCAGAGCCTCTGCGAATCTTCCCGCTTTTGCATCCAGACAGGCCAGTTCATAGAATCCGGGTGCCTGGAAGCTGCCACCCCAGATGGCCTTGTAAAAGACATCATAGGCTTCTTTTTCTTTCCCTTGATATTTCAGGGAAAGTCCCAGATTATAGTACGGCTCATAATCGTAAGGGTTTGGATTGGAACGAATGGATTTCTCCACTGCCTTCCGAAAATACTTTTCTGCCCCGGCAAAATCACACTTTTTAAGCAGACATCTTCCATAGACATTGTTCAGACGGATATCGGTAGGATCCCTGCGCAGCCCCTCCAGATAATAATCCTCGGGATGATAAGTGGCATGCCGGTATTGTTCCACATGCAGACCGTAGAGGAACAGATCCTCCGTGGTTTCACAGTCTTCGGGAAGTAGCGCTGCCTTCGCCGGTTCCGGCACTTCCGCTTCAATTTTTTTCGGAAAATGGTAAGAGACCAGTTCTCTCCCATCTGCGGCACAAACACATACCCGCAGACCGCAGAGTACCTCTGTTCCATTCTGCTCTCCCTCTGCAAATGTCGGTATCTGTTGCAATTTTTCACGGTCGATCTTTACTTCATAAGTTTCCTCCGGTGACAGATCTGAGGTTTCCTCATACAGTACCTTTTCCTGTCTGCCGTTTTCTCCCGGCAATGTCAGCAGTATATGTGCCCCTTTTTGCACGGAAGTGGTATAGGCCGATACCGTAAGCTGCCCCTTTGTCTCATCATATTCCGCATTTACCGCCGCATCGATCGTAGCATTTTTCACATAGCCGATATTTTTATAGGGCATAAAATACTGTTTGAAATTCTTGGTCTCCTGGGGCTGGATCCATGTGAAATCCGGCTGATTATCCGTAAAACAGCCTGTCATCAGTTCGATATACGGACCGTCCTCGTCGGTCAGTGCAAGGTCCCATGCTTTGCCGAATTCTCCGCATCCCCAGGTCCACTGCTTTTTCCCGGGAGCAATATGATGATCTGCCACATGCAGAAGTCCTGCCTGTTTTCCGTAATCGTACTCCCCTATAAAATTGTAATCGGAACGATATGCCATATAGGAGGTGGGCACCGGAATATTTTTATACTGGGCAATATTCACATGGTCGTATTTATGCTTATAATAAGTTCCCTCCGCATAGGGGAAGCTGATAACATCCCGCTTGCCGTGGTCATAGACCGCCGTCACATCCTCCGGAAATACGGAGATGGTGTCATCATTTACCGCTACTGCAGGGTTCGCCCACCACAGGAAGGTCTGGGGCATTTTCGTCCGGTTATATAGCTTTACAGACAATTCGATGTATGCCTTGTCGGGATACAGGGTCACGCCCAGCACTCCTTCGGTCCGGAACATGTTCTCAATCTCTCCCATCCAGACTGTGGCGCTCCCGTCCTCATTTTCCGCATAGGTATATTCCACCTGATCAAAGGTACTGGGTCTGTGATGCTGCGGCCAGTTGAACTCAATACCGCCGGAGATCCATGGTCCCGCCAGTCCCACTAACGCCGGTTTGATGACATGATTGTAATATATAAAATCGTAGCCATTTGTCTTGTCATAAGCTCTCTGGATCCTGCCTCCCAGCTCCGGCAGCATCATTACTTTCAGATAATCGTTCTCCAAAAAAAGCGCTGTATACTCCTTATCCACTTTCTCATCGCTGATCTTCTCAATCACCGTGTGGGGATAGATCCTTCCCGAGCTTCCCTGATAGACACGTTTCTCCAAAAACATCGGATTCTTATCCGGCTTTCCTGCTTCGTATGTGGGAATGATCACTTTTTCTTCCCAGACCTGAACCTTATTCATGGTTTCCTCCTTTTATCTCCGTGCAGCTTTCTTTCCGCCGCCCGATATTATTTTAACCTCGCACCAGCATGCTTAACTCTTCTTCCGTTATTTCCTCCGCCGGCTCAAAATTCTCTCCCGACAGATACGTATAAATTGACGCCTGCAGTGCCCTCACCTCCGGATACTGCTGACTCTTATGCAATTCCATGGTGGATAGCAATACTTTTCCCTTCAGGCATCGAAACTCTATCATCTGTGCCATGGGACGTAAGAATGCATAGCTGTCCATCTCCGTAATGATCGTCTTCATGGGATGCGGTAGAATCACCGCCCGCTTCGTTGCCATAATCCACCATTGCCAGTCCGTATGAAAATCCGTCGGAAATTCCTTAAAAATTGGATGCTCCGTATCGATCAGCTGCCCCATACCGCCTTCCTGATCTGCAAAAGTTCCCACCGACCAGAAATCCGTCGTAAACTGTGTTTTAATGGAATTGGGCAGACTCTCTTTGTCTGCATCCGGAGACAGATAGACTCTTCCACCATTTTGAAGGATTTCTCTCGTCTTCACATCAAAGGCTCTGGTCTCATATACATTTTCCGGGCATACCGGAGTGGTCTTTCGATACACCCATATCGGATAAGCACTGATACTGTCACCGATGCGCACCTTAAGCGTGAGTGCGGTATTCTTCTCCACAAAGTCGAGCGGAATATCCAGACTTCCTACCTCTGTATAACTTCCAGGGCGGCAGATTGTTATCTCTGTATCTTCTCCGGTTGCGATAACTGTATTTTTGCTTTTTATCTCCGCCGGCTCACAGTTTCCATTCTCAGACACACTCTTTTTTCCCGCAAGGGTCCAGCAAAATACTCCTTCGATATTTCTCTTGCCGAAATTCGCTGCTTCCACTTCTGCGATCAGCCGTTCTCCTGCCTCATAGGTATAATGTGGCAGCTTTACCAAAATCCTACACTCTTGAAAAAATTCCCGGAACCTTTCCGGTCTGGCAAAATCATAGGGCTTCGGTTCTAAATGGGAATTCATCATGCCTACCAGTGCCGTCCCCTGCCCCGGGAAATCCTGCAGTCCGAGGAGCGAAATCCCTGAAAGCTCTCTCGTCCGCATAGCTGCTTCAATCTCTTCCCGGTATGCCAGCCTCGACAGTTCTCCGGTGGCTTCTACGTATTTTTCCCATGTGGGCAAAAGTCCCCGTTCCTCTACACGTTTTTTGATCAGTTTCAGATTCACCGGATCCGATATTCCATGAAAGCTTTCCAGCTCCTCAAAATCCGGCAGCACTTCGAACTGCCCCACTTCAAAACTGAATACCGGCTTCTGATACTCTTTTCGTATCTCTGCCATCGCCTCATCATAGGTTCGATCTGCGGAGGGATAGTTTTCATTGAGATACCCCCGCATGCCGGAGAATGTTCCGCGGATCACCACATCCTTGCAACTCTGCGATGTATAGAAATCGCTCTCTGGGTCACATCCTTCTTCACCATAGAAGGCATTGGATCCGTTCGCATACAGTCTGGTCGGATCCATCCTTTTCGCCGTTCTGACCAGTTCCCGCATCCGTTCTCTGCCTTCATCTTGTGCCTGCAATTCATTGCCCAGTGTCAGCATTACAAAAGAGGGATGATTGGCATAGGTTTTCAATAGGTCCACAAGTTCTGCCCGGTAATACCGATAGCTTTCCTCCGTTCCAAAGGCATCCTTCGGATCCCAGTGAGACAGCTCCGGCTGCAGAAGCATTCCCAGTTCATCCGCTGCCGCAAACGCAGCTTCCGGCTCACAGTGGGAATGGAATCTTACAAAGTTGATTCCATAACTGCGATATTTTAATAACATCTCTTTCCATTCCGGAATTGTCATGGGTGGATGCCCGGTCTCCGGGTATTCTGCGCAATTTGCCTCACCCCGCAGAAAAATTGCCCTGCCGTTCAGTGCCAGTCTGCCGCTGCCGTTATCACCAAAAGAGCGGATGCCGAAACGGGTCCTGCACTCAGCAGTGCTACCGCCTTTATCTTCTGCTGACATACCGTTGTCCAGGGTTACAGCCATCTCATAGAGATTGCCCTCATCTTCGTCCCACAGTTTCACATTCTCCCGCAGAGGCAGATCACGGAACCAGATTTCCATTGTTTTCGGATTCTCCTCTTTATCTGTTCCGGCTTCCGCTAATCCCTCCCCGGAATAGCTGATAATTTCCGTCAATGTCTGTGTGTCTTCTAACTCTCCTGCCGCCAGAGCCTCTGACTGTAATATGATTTTCGCATCTTTATATACTTTCTTTGCGCCAGGTGCCAGTTCCACACATACATCCAGCACATATCCGCCTGCTTTATTTTTCTCTTCCTTTTTCACCGCTCTCGGATATACCCGGAGGCTGTCTATAAAATTCTGCGGTCTGGTATACATGCTGCATTCGCCAAGTATCCCGTTCCAGTTTGTCTGTGTCTCATCCGTCGCTGCGGAAGAATAATAGATGGCAGCTTTGGGCATTCCCGGATAGCTGTTATCCGAAAGAAACGTAAATTCATGTTCTCCCGGTGCCGCCCCGGTGAGTTCAAAAATATAAGGTGTACTTAGTGTCCCCTGCCGGAACACCGAACACGCTTCTCCATCCACTAGCAGCCGGAGTGCCCGTGCCCGCTCCGCCAGTACGAACAGCCTGTCGGTTCCGTAATCCGGTACCGTTATCTTACGACTGATCCTGGCTTCTCCCTCATAGGTATGCCGCCTGGTAAATCTCGTAGCGATCGGTGCATCTTTGTCTATCTCTCCCGCCGCATTCCCCAGTACCGCATCCGGATGCCACTGATTCGCCCCCACATCTCTATGTCCGATCCCGTTCTCATCCAACGTCCCCGGCAGATCCATCTGTCCCGTGGTTCCGTCCTCCAGTACTACATGCCATTTTCCATTCAACAATATTCTCATATAAGCTCCATCCCACAGACCCTTTTCCATACAGAAAATCCCCTAGCAGATCCATAGTAAATTTTCTGATGTTTTCTCCTTGATCACGGAATCATTATATAGCTTAACTTTAGTGTTTTAAATTCACTATCATGAACTATTTTTTATATTTATTGCATTATTCTGAACCTTTTTGATATAATATGATGCCAGGGGCGAAAGGTCTAAGCCCATAAGCACGGAACAATCCGTAGGCATCAAAGTTAAGGGCTTTTGACCCCGACATCATAATACCTGAGAGGAGTGAATCAGAAATGACAGATAGAAGAACTTTTTTATGCGAAGATTTTGAAATTTCCTATGAAGATACAAAAAAAGGATGGTCCATGCCCTATTCGCATCACCACACCAACTATGAAATCTATATTCTGCTCTCCGGGGAGCGTCTGGTTACCATCGGCGATATCACCTACCGGGTAAAAGCCGGCATGGCAAGCCTGTTTGAGAGCAATATCTCTCACCGAAGCGTCGGTGACACGGATTATACCGGGATCTGCATCCATTTTTCAAAAGTCTATCTTGAAAAATACTTTTTACCTGCCGTAGTATCTTCCTACCTGACCTGTTTCAAGGCACCGATTATTTTCATTCCCGAGGATTACAGACAAAAGCTCGTCGACTGGAACGCAGCTTCCTGCTGCAAATCTCCCACTGCCTACCTGTTGCTTGCACAGATTCTTACAGATCTGGCAGCTTTTCGCTATCAGTATCCTCTTGAAAATGAAATTTCTGTCAGTGAGAATAAAGCTTCCGGTTTTCAGCGGATCATTAATTATATTAACGCAAACTATACAACGCTTCAGACCGTCCGGGATATCGCCGAATCCTGCGGTGTGTCCGAAAGCTATGTCCACCGGGCTGTCCGGCGGACAGAATCCCTCACCGTAAAAGAATATATTAATAAGCTTCGCCTCCGTCATGCCATACACCAGGTGGAACAGGGCGGCAATTCTCTCTCTGTCATCAGCAAGTCCTGTGGTTTCCAAAGCGTTTCTTATTTTTACCGGGTTTTTAAAAAACACTACGGCATGACCCCTACACAATATTTTTCCAAAAAAGAACCCCATTACTTTCTGCAGATCACTTAGTATCCTGATGGATGCCTTAATGGCAAGCCTTCAGGAAATCCTAAAGCTCAGCAATGAGCAGTTGGCTGTATTTACTGCTGATTTTGAATCAAGACTGCCGAGATATCTGCGGAATGCACTTCATCCGGAAGCAGTAGCGGCTTAAACCACTATTTTGTTAGCTGAAATTTTCTTTTTGTTAACATTATCTCTTTTTATAAATCAGAAGCTCCGGATTTTCACCATTCTTCTCATATGTACATACCAGAATAAAATCCATACCTGCCAGAATGCCAAAGCATCTGTCTCCTCCGTATTCAGACTCCAGTTGGTTCCCCAGATAGGTTTTCTGATCATCAAGGAATTTCATTTTCTGTCCATTTGGCAGACTATATTCCAGATTCACATGTTTCCCCACAAGTGCATTTAGTTTATCTACCCTGGGAAGTCCGTCTATATGCAGATCATTTATTTCATTTATCAACTGCATTTTAAACTCTTCAAACTGCCCATTGTCACTAAGTTCATCATACCTTTTCCAGTAATCCAATTGGGGAAGCATTTCTTTCAGATAAGAACGTACCTGTTCTTCGGTAAAGTTTTCATTTACCATATTCTTTACACACACATCAATCAATTCATCCATATTATTATATGTGTATGTTCCATCTGCATAGCACCATTTGCAATACTCCTCATTTAATGTGCCATCTTTATCACGTCCCAATATGGAATCATCATCAATTGGCATTCCACAGCACTGGCAGATCAGCTTTCTGGGTTCTCCCAAAAGCGTATTGATGGAAACATCAAATTCTTTTGATAAGAGCTTAAGTGTATCAGTATTGGGAACGGTATCACCGTTTTCCCAACGCGATACCGCCTGCCTTGTAACCATGATTTTATCTGCCAGCTCGTCCTGTGACATTCCTCTTTCTGTGCGAAGTTTCAAAATTATATTTTTTGTTTCCATAGTCATCACCTCCATAACCATATCATATTAGCCATGAGCAAAACTCCACATACTCAGTATTTATGCATGTTTGCGAGGCATGGCAACCTCTTTTATCACTCCAAATTTATAGTAACAACCAGCTCCAAATGGTATAATTAAGTTGTCAAAATCAATTCACCGAGAGGAGCTGATTGTTATCTATCGTCAAGAAATTTTGAAAGACATCCGTCTTTTCACTTCACAACCAGTTGCAAAGTTTTACGATTCACTTTTTCTGAATCTCGATTTATCCTTTGTCCCTGAATTCCCTAAAACCGGACGAAAAGGCTTTTCCAATCATGCCATGATTTGTTCGTTTATCGTTATGAAATGTGAAGGCTTTTCAATGATTACGGATCTTGTTGATTATCTTAACAACAACCTTCTAATCGCCCATTACTGCGGTTTTGATATTTCTGCTCCGTTGCCTTCTTACTGGACGTTTGATCGTTTTCTAAAACAGCTTGATAACGGTGTACTTTCATCCATTATGAAATCCCAAGTTCTTTATCTTTCAAAACAAGGTATTGTTGATACATCTTTTATTGGTTTGGACTCTACTCCGATTGCTGCAAACACTTCACAGAATAATCCTAAATCTTTTCTATCCAACAAATTTAAGCCTGATAACCAGCCCAAAGCAGATACTGATTGCAAACTTGGCGTACATACTGCTTCTAACCAAACAAACGAGAAAAAGTATGAATTCTACTGGGGGTACAAAAACCACGTCCTTGTTGACTGTATTTCAGGTCTTCCCATTTATGAACTGACCACTACCGCCAATGTCCATGATTCCACTGTTGCGCTTGATATTTTGGCTGACACACATACCTTTCTGCCGATAACCGAATGTACCTTCCTTGCTGATAAAGGCTATGATGTTAAAAATATCTATAATCAGGTACAGGAACTCTACCAAGGCGAATGTATTATTCCATTAAACAAACGATCCACCAAAAATCCAAAACTTCTTCCACAGGGAAATCCTGTCTGCGATGCCGGGCTTGCCATGTGGAAGGATGGTAAATTTTCTGATAATGGACGTACACGCCAAAAATTCTGCTGCCCACTAAAATCAAGCAAAGACGCTGATTGTCCCTGCCATCACAAAAATTTTTACAACGGCAAGAAGCATCGCGGCTGTACAAAATACATCACCATTCCCGATGATTTAAGACTCTCCGTCGACAGAGACAGCAAATATTTCAAAAGTAATTACTCTCTTCGTACAGAATGTGAAAGATACAATTCACGTTTCAAAAATACAGGGCAGGAACGTATGTGGGTAAGAAATAAATCATCTGTTACCAACTTGAATACAATTGCCCATATAAGTCTGTTAGCGGTTGCTGTTGCGGCAATCACCACCGGCACAGGGCAATCCTATCGTAAGCTTAAAGCTGTAAAGCGGATCGCATAATAAAGAGCTATTCATATCTCCCCATTTGCGTAGGTTCTGGACTTACGTCAGCTTTGCTATGTCATAAATTCCCATTCTTTCCGATTTGCAAAAGCTAACTGCCAAATCCAACTGTTAAATCAATTCGTTTTGCTCATCTCTCATATCATATAGATAAATTCATGTTATGAAAAGCAACCTGCTGTTGCCATACTCTATGCCTGTCATCCACCAAAATATTTTCGGCACTTTTCGCTTTTAGTGCCAAAAGTGTATTGACAAAATTATGATTATTTATTACATAATTTCAAATCTTTGTTACACGTTTTCATCTCCGCAATCTTGGAACTGCCCAGCAACGTTCCACACACCACTTACAGTCCCCCGGCGTCTCGGCGGTGCCAACCCCGACACGACGAAACCGGATTCTCCCGAGATCCTTGCCTTATAGGACCGCAAAAAAGAGGGCGAGATCGCCGAAAACTCTCTGGTGATCTCACCCTCTCTGGATTATCAACCGCTACTTCATCAAGCCTCCTCACAGATTCTTCCCGCATTCCATCAGGTATGCATCCATTCCCAGACACATTGCACCGATGATTCCGGGGTTCTCGCCCAGTGCAGGAGCCACCACATACTGTGACATATCCTTCGGCAGGCTGGTCTCCGGCAGATAGCCATTCAGAAACTCCACCGCATTCTGTCTCACCATGTCGAAAACCTTCTCCTGGTGCATCACACCGCCCCAGAGAATGATCTTCTCCGGCGAGTAAGTCAGCATGTAATCTGCCACAGCCTGTCCGATGTAGTAACTTTCCAGTTCCCAGACATCCTCTCTTCCGGCCAGTTCAGCTCCCTTTCTGCCATACCTGCCCTGAATCGCAGGACCGGAAGCCAGTCCTTCCAGACAGGCACCGTGATAAGGACAGCAGCCTTCATAGGTATCCTCCGGGTGCTTGCGCAGGAAGATATGTCCGCCCTCGGGATGCATCAGGCCATGCAGCAGTCTGCCGTTAATATATGCCCCTACACCTACTCCCGTACCAATGGTGATATAGAGTGCATTCTCACACCCCTTGGCTGCGCCGAAGCGTACCTCGCCAAGCACTGCTCCATTGACATCTGTATCAAAACCTACAGGGACTTTCAGTGCTTCCCGGAACGCTCCCGCAAAATCATAAAATCTCCATGCCAGCTTCGGAGTGCTGGTAATATAGCCGTAGGTTGCTGATTTTTTATTCAGATCCACTGGGCCGAAACAGCCGATCCCCAGTGCCTCGATTCCTTTATCCTGAAAATATGCTATCATTTTCGGCACCGTACTCTCCGGTGTCTCCGTAGGGAATACTGCCCTGTCGAAAATCTTTCCCTGCTCATCTCCTATGGCACATACCATCTTTGTGCCGCCGGCTTCAATTCCGCCTAATTTCATTCTGACATCCTCCCAATACAACTTTTTACTATGCCTGTTCCCTGTTCAGGATCCGCTTATGGAACACCAGCACAAACAACAGAGTAAAGAGTATCATTGCTGCCGGCATGATCAGAAAGCTCCTGCCATATCCTGTTTTTTCAGCAATGTCTCCGTAAATATAGTTAAATCCAATATCAAACAGGGATGCCACACTGATGATCAATCCGGACATCGTAGACACTTGCGACGGATCATAAAGTCTCCCGATGGCCATAACCAGTGTCGGATAAATGATCGAGCAGAACAGTCCGGCCAGACTCAGCATCCAGAGTGCCCCACTGAAGATCCCTGCCGCATAAAGCACTGCAGAAATCACAGAAAACAAGGCAATGCTCGGGAATACCTTCAGCCGGTCAACCAACGGAGAAAAGACCAGTCTTCCCACCGTCATTCCGCCAAAAAACAACGCCATATAATTGGCAGCCTTTCCCTGCTCCAGTCCCAGCGCATTGGTTCCGTAGATCACAAACCAGTTCAGCATTCCATGTTCTGCAATAAAGTATACACCAAAGATCACCACCATGACAATCCAAAGGTAGTTTCCCTTCATTTTCCTTCCCTGCCGATCCTTTTCTGCCTTCTTCACTTCTCCGCTGTCCGGGATCTGCAGTTTTAAAATGATCAGGAACGCCAGAACGCCGATGGCAAAAAGCACCCCTGTCACAGCTTTCCATCCGCCAAAATCGTTAGCCAGATTTCCGATCAGACTCTGTCCTCCGCTGGTACCGATTCCCTGCGTAAAGAACAATACATTGACGATCATGGCCGGTGATGTGGCAAAAATGAACGGTGTGATCAGTGTAATGGACGTATTCAACAGCGTAGAAGCTCCCGTTGCCAGGAACATTCCCACCAGCAATGCATAATAGTTATCTGTAAGCAGGAATACCAGCATTGCACACATCCATACTGCGAGAAATCCCAAAAAAGCCTTTTTGCGGTCGATCTTATCCATGATTCTGCCTCCGGCCAGCAGGAAGCACAGATTTCCCGCATAGCTTACGGCTATGATCGTGGACAGCCCCTTTGCCGTCAATGCAAAATGCGTCTGAAAAATGCCGGAGAAAATACCTCTCAGGCTGTCACTGATTCCCAGGCCGACCATCAGGATTGCAAATCCGATGAGAGCGATCCTTCTATTACTCTTCTCCATTCTGGCTCCCATCTTCCGGCTCTTCTACATCGATCCGTACATTTTCTACATTTCCCAGTGTCACGTCCTCCTCGTAAAAAGGCAGGATTCCTTCTTTCTTCGTGATCTGAATATCATGGAAGGAGACATTCTTCACATAATCCGCATAGATTCCGGAAATCTTTGTGTGGATCTCTCCCTCTCCCTGGCAGGGTCTCTTATCGTAGCCGTTGATCTCCCACTTGGATTTCTTATCCAGTGTCAGCCGAATGCCCTCAAAGGTCACATCTTCAATATAATTGTCTTCACTGCCCAGCAGGAAAATGCCGTTTTCTCCCTCGCAGGTAATATTCTGGAAGCGGATATTGCGGATCTTACCGGCCTTAACTCCGGGTTTGCGATCCAGCGCAGTCAGGCAGACAGCCTCCGCTCTTCCCCACCATTCATAAGAGAACCTTCTGGTCTCCATAATGATGTTGGAAAAGATTACATTTTCCACGTTGCCATTATCTCTGATCTGAATGGAAATTCCACGGTTACTTCTGGAAATACAGCAATTTTCCACCAGAATATTCCGGAAGTCAGACTCTCCCTCCGTGCCGAATTTGATGGCAGCACTGGTGGATACCAGGGTACAATTGGTGACCACGATATTTTCACAGGGACCGTATTTCTTATAATCCCCGGAATTTTTCAATACGATGGCGTCATCTCCACATTCAATGTGACAGTTACTGATCCGGACATTCTGACAGTGATCCGGATCGATGCCATCGGAATTCGCCATCTTCAGATTATTCAGCAGGCGGATACCGTCGATCAGCACATCCTTACAGCCTACCAGATGCACTGTCCAGAAGGCACAGTTCGTCAGGCGGACTTCCTTGATGGTCAGATGCTTTACATCCTCCAATAGCAGGAGCGGAACTCTGGGATAATAGGAACCCTCGATATGATAACCCGAGTCATCTCCGTAAAAGACAGATTCATTGCCATCAATGGTACCCTGTCCGGAGATCGTCACATTTTCCTGTCCCAGCGCATAGATAAAGGCATGGAACGGGCGTCCTGCATATTCACTGTTCAGGAAAGAAGGCAGGCCGGATTCATGGGCTGTGATTTTACCATTGTTGCTCAGCGGGTAATAATCTTCTATATTGCTGCTGGCTTTCCAGACAGCGCCCGGCTCCAGATGTACCTCCACATTGGATTTCAACAGCACATATCCGGAAGAATATGTCCTGCCGCCGGGGAAGAGGACTACGCCTCCTCCCTGTTCTGCACACGTATCGATTGCTTTCTGAATGACAGGGGCATCATTGGTCTGTCCATCGCCCACTGCACCGTATTCTAATATATTGATCATAATTTTCTCCTTCGTAACCCTCTCACTTTTTTTCATTCACAATACGCAGGGTCTTGATTTCATAAGGCTTCATAGTAAAGCTCCATCCGTCCTGTGCACGGGTCATATCCGCATTCTCCACCCCGGAAAAATTCTCCATGCAGTCACAGACTGTTACCTGTGCATCCGGAGCAAGTGGGAAGTTCACATGCACTTTGGTACGCATTCCCCAAGTCTCATAGATACGTACGATGATGCCATTGCCGTCCTCTGCTGCTTTCACAGTATCTGCCATCACATTTTCCTCTGCTATCTGCAGCATTGAGAAGCTGTCTTCATAGATACCCTGTACCTTCTCCCATGCCATCGGGCAGTTCAGATCGTAAGCTTCTCTTACCACACTGCCCTTGCGGAAATCTCCCTGATGAGGGAACAATGCGTAGGTAAATTCATGCTGTCCCTGATCTGCATCGGGATTGGGGAAAATACCTGACTTGATCAATGTCAGTCCCATCACACCCTCATGGACATCATAACCGTATTTGCAGTCATTCATCAGTGCCACACCATAACCGGGCTCGGAAAGATCTGCCCATTTGTGTGCGCATACCTCGAATCTTGCACGATCCCAGGATGTGTTCTTGTGTGTCGGCCGCTTTACATTGCCGAACTGGATCTCATAATCCGCTTCATGTGCCAGAATATCCACAGGGAAGGATACTCTGAGCAGCTGTTGATGTTCCTGCCAGTCCACTCTGGTCTGAAAATCGATCCTTGCGGTGTGCCGGTAGAAACGAATGGTCTGTTCGATCATGGAATCCTGGAACCGCCTGCGCACATGTAATGCCGCCGTCTCCGGTCCGTTCTCCAATACTTTGAATTCTTCCACATCAATGACATCCCAGGATTTCTCCAGATATCCCTCGTCAATATTCCAGGCATCGAATTCTGCCGGCCGATCCTCATATACGGTGAGACGGTTACCCATCCTGCCCTTTTGGATCAGTTCCCGGTCCTCCCTGATATCCACCAGGCTTGTGATCTCAGCATTGGCATCAAATCTTACGGTAAAATAGGGCGTTTTGAAGCTTACCGGTCGTCCGTTTTCCTCCATTACAAGCTCAGTGAAACAGTTGTCCTCTCCGGAGTTCACCGCTCTGCACACAGTAACACCGCTGGGTCCTGCTGTTATTTTCTGCCAACTGCCCTCTGCATTCCGGATCAGTGCCGTACGTGCAAAGCTCAAAGGATTCCATACTGCGCAGACCTCCTCATTCTTCTCCGCACGATACCGGAACAGCTTTTCCCGGATGCTCTTCTTCGCTGTTTTCATCATTTCTTCATCCGCAGCAAAAATCTCTTCATACTGTGCGGCGGAATCCTCATACACTTCCTTAATAGAGGAACCGGGCAGAATATCGTGGAACTGGTTCAGCAAAAGCAGTTTCCAGCTGTGTTCCAGTTGTTCCTGTGGATAGAGATACTTTTGATCCAGAAGTGATGCCATTGCTGCATACAGCTCGGTTTCGCCGTTTTTGAACTCAGCCTTACGATTATATTTTTTATTCTGTGCCATGGAAGTATAAGTACCACGGTGGAATTCCAGATATAGTTCACCATCCCATACCGCCAGACGCTTTTTGTCCATTTTGTCTTCCAGAATATGAAAGAATTCCTTCACCCCTGTCTGTCTTGCTGCAGGACATTCCACGATGCTGTGCTCCAGCCTTCTGCTCTGCTCCAGCATCTCTTCTGTGGGGCCTCCACCGCCATCACCATAGCCGTAACAGGTCAGCACCTCAGTGCTCACATCCTTATCCTGATACCGCTGCCAGGTACCCATGAGCTGGGAGGCATTCTGCAGACCATTATAAGTGGTGGAATGGTTTCCCACCATCTTCAGGTCACCCGGCTTCTGATAGTTTCTGGTAGAAATCAGATGTGTCAACACTTCCGTTCCGTCAATGCCCTTCCAGAGAAAGGTGTCGTGAGGAAACCGGTTGAACTCATTCCATCCGATTTTCGTGGTCATAAAATAAGGAATCCCGGATTTCTGCAGGATCTGCGGCAGCGCCGCACTGTAACCAAAGACATCCGGCAGCCACAATACTTCATTTTTTTCCGCACCGAGCTCTTGTTCAAAAAATCTGCGGCCATAGATGATATGCCGGATCAGGGATTCTCCGGAGGAAATGTTGCAGTCCGGCTCCAGCCACATGGCCCCTTCCGCTTCCCACCTGCCCTCTTTGATCCGTTCCCTGATTCTGGCAAATACCCCGGGAGCATCTTCCTTCACGAACTCATAGAGCTGTGGCTGACTGGACATAAAACGGTATTCCGGATATCTGTCCATCAGGTTCAGTACCGTCTCAAAGCTGCGCACTGCCTTTTGTCTGGTCTGACGCAGGGGCCATTTCCATGCCACATCAATATGGGTATGGCCGATACTGTGCACCGTCACCGGATTCGGTCTTCTGTCGGCATAATAAGTACCTTCCAGCTCCTGCGCCGCCATTTTCATGCTCTCAAAGCATTCTGCGGATCCGGGTCTGCGCAGATCCAACAGATTTATGCATCTTTCCAGTGCTTTAAAGCCCTCGATCCTGGATAGATTGTCCTCCGGCAGAAGATCCGCAGCTTCATAGACAGCCTGCATGTCATAATAGAGTCCCGCCGCCTCTTCCCGGTAGACTGCCAGCTCCAGGCGGAAGAAATTCGTACCGGTAAACGTGCCTGCATACGCACTGGAATACGCATAAAAAGCCAGTTCGTAAGTCTCTCCTGCTTTGGCATGCTCCGACAGAATGATAAACTGATGGTTCATATCCAGCGTGGCTGCAAATCTGCCGTTCACATAAGCCATGATCTGGGGATTGTCCGTATTCCAGATATCTGTGGCTCCGGTATTCAGCACGGCACGGACTGTATGCCCCTCCATCTGCTCCGGGATCGCCACATCTGCCAGGAAGAAATAATGCTGATCCAGCTCTCCCCAGGTCTCATTGCGGCCGAAATCCCGGAAATCTTTTCCTTCTCTGTGGAATTCCTCCTCAAAATGGTAATCCGCTTTGGCGATCTTCACGGAAATTACCGGTTGTCTGTCACTATATATCATCTGCTCTACGGCTTCGAGAACAGCTTTGATTCGATTTCTAACAGTGTCCATATCACACTCTCCTCTGATTTTTATCTGAAAACAAGAAAAGCGGGAAGAACCGGAACAGTCTCCCCGCCGAACAGCTTTAGCCCTTGATACCGGTGGATGCAATTCCTTCTACCAGATATTTCTGCATAGTCAGGAAAATAACAAATATAGGAATCAGGGACAAGGTTGCCATTGCAAACATAGCACCCCAGTCAGAACCTGCGGTAGGATCCGAGAACATCTTCAGAGCGTAACTCACCGGATATTTCAGAGGATCGCTTAAGTATAACAGTGCTGCCAGGAAATCATCCCATCTCCACATAAAGGAGAAGATCGCACTGGTTACCAGTGACGGTTTGATCAGAGGAAGGATGATACGGAAGAAGATCGTATAGGTAGAACATCCGTCCATTCTGGCCGCCTCATCCAGATCCATTGGAATCCCCTTGATGAACTGGATATTCAGGAAAATGAAGAATCCCTGACCGAACCACTGGGGAACAATGATAGGAAGGTAAGAACCGACCCAGCCTAATTTATTAAAAATTATGTACTGCGGGATCATTACTACCTGGAACGGAAGCATCATGGACAACAGCATGCAGGCGAACCAGAATCCCTTGAATTTGAAGTTAATTCTTGCGAAGCCGTATCCGATCACAGCAGAGGAAGCCACTGCTCCGATGGTGGATAAACCTGCGATCACAAAAGAGTTTTTGAAGAAGGTTCCGAAATTGTATCCGGCAAATCCCTGCCAGCCTACCTTGTAGTTCTCCAGAGAGAAGTGTCTCGGGATCAATTCCGATGCCGTTCTTATAATCTCATTGGTATCCTTAAAAGAACTAAGTACCATCCATACTAACGGATATATCATCACGCAGGCAAAACAGAAGGTGAAGATATGATAAATCACTCCGATAGCAAATCTTTTTTCTTTATATCCTTTTTTCATACGCTCACCATCAACCTTCTGATTCATAATATACCCACTTGTTCTGGGTCTTGAACAAGATCAGTGTCAAAATTCCTACTACCAGAATCATAAACCATGCAAGTGCACATCCATAGCCAAGTTTGTTATAGGTAAATGCGTTCTGGTACATATATACAGTATAGAAAAGGGTGGTATCCCTTGGTTTTCCCTGTGTAATAATATAGCTCTGTGTAAATGCCATAAAGCCGTTGATCAACTGGTTGATCAGATTGAAGAAAATCGTGGGGGTCAGCATGGGGAGTGTGATCTTGAAGAACTTATGGACACCGCCAGCTCCATCCATGGTGGCTGCCTCATATAAGCTTACGGGAATCTGCTTTAATCCTGACAGGAAGATCAGCATGGAGGATCCGAACTGCCATACTGCCAAAATGATCAGGGTCCAGATTGCAGTATCGGAACGTCCCAGCCATGCGATATCCAGTCCGAACAGACCGTTGATCACACCGTCACTGGCGAACATTCTTTTCCACAGAATGGCAACCGCCACACTGGAACCGATAATGGAAGGAAGGTAATACACTGCTCTGTAAAAGCCGGACAGCTTGGTGCTCTTCACCAGAAGCATTGCTACGATCAATGCCATGATCAGACGAAGAGGTACGGAAAATACCACGTAATACATGGTGACACCGAATACCTTCCAGAATTTCGGATCATCCGTGAACATGGTAATGTAGTTTTCCAGCCCAATGAATGTCGGGGACTGTAAAATATTGTATCTTGTAAATGAAAATGCAAAAGATAAAAGCATGGGAACCATCATGAATGCCAGAAATCCGATAATGAACGGTCCGACAAACACATATCCGGATACGTTAGGACTATCCAGCCACTGGCCCAATGTTCTTTTTCTCTTTGGGGAAGTCTTTTCTTTGCTCATTTTTCCTCTCCTTCTGCCGTTTCTATAACAAGCGCCCGGCTCCCGCCCGATGCCGGATGGGATCCAGGCGCCCTTTGATTACAATTTGTTATAACGGTCTTACTTCAGAAGTCTTACTTCTCGTCTTACTTTGCCGCCTCGCTCAGAATCTTCTGAGATGTGGTTACGAATTCTTCTGCTGCTCCCGCTGCATCTGTATCTCCATAACGCAGGTTCTCAACAATGGTCTTGGCCTGTGCTTCTACTTCACCCTTACCGGAGGGATCGGGATCATCAATAGGAGTTGCGATCTTGGATACTTCTGCGATATAGTCAAATACCTTCTGGGAATTCTCATCCACATTAGGTTTGATTGCTTCTGCCACATCACTGTTCACAGGGATGCCTCTCTCTGCCAGCAGGATATTGTTGCACTCAACGCTGTTGGTGAACCAGTCCAGGAATTTTGCAGCTTCCTCTTTATTCTGAGAAGTCTCGGCGATAGAAAAGAACTGGCTGGGCTTTAAGAACATCGGTTGGGTGGTTGCATCGCTGGTAGTAGGATACATGGTGATTCCCAGATCTCTACCGGCTGTGTTGGCAATACTGATATACTGGTTGGAATAAGAAAAGTCATTCCAGGTAGTTCCGTCAATGATAGGCTTGGTCTCTACTACATCCGGGTTCTTCTCTGCCAGAAGATCAGGAGAAATAGCGGATTCTGCCTTGTTGAACTTATCTACATTAGCGAAGTGGGTTTCGCTTGCAGTCTTGGTTCCTGCTGCCAGTTCATCGAACAAATGAGAGCCCTGGGTTCTTGCGATGACCTGCATCATATTGATGCCGCCATCGTAGTAGGTCTTCACACCGGTCTTCTCGTAAATGGTCTGTCCGATATCATACAGTTCTTCGATGGTCAGCTGCTCGGGAAGCTCTACACCGGCCTGTTCTACGATTTCTTTGTCATATACCATCATAGGAGCATTACTGCCAAGGCTTAATGCATAACAGGTTCCATCAATAGATCCACTATCGATAACGCTGTCTGCAATCTTGCTGGTGTCAATGACACCGCTGTCAATGAACTGGCTCAGATCAGCAAGCTGGCCGCTCTGCTGATACTGTTGCAGATAGGAGTAATCCATCTGGATAATATCGGGAAGGTTGCCGCCTGCTGCCATTGCAGAAAGCTTATCCCAGTAGCCGGACCAGTCGGTAAACTCTACCTTGATCTCTACATTGGGGTTCTGTTCCATGTAAAGGTCAACTGCCTTCTTGGTTACATCATTTCTTGTCTGGTTGCCCCACCAGCAAAGGCTCAGGGTTACTTTGTCACCACTGGCAGCCTGTGCTGCGCTGTTATCACCTGTGGCAGCGGAGCCTGTGCCAGATGCATCAGAACTGCCTGCGCTGCTTCCACATGCAGCCAGAGACATGGTCATCAATACAGCCATAAGACCTGCAATCATTCTTTTCTTCATTTGTTATACCTCCCATACAATCTGTCGGGTATGTGTCCTGCACATCCCTCGTTGTTGTTTTGATGAATTTATTTTATGTCCATTTTGCATAATGGTAAAGTTAAATAACGGTTCTGTCGATGCAAAAAAATGGCTTTTTAACCATAATCTTACATTTTTTTCGTCACATTTTCATACTTTTTTCAGTTTTTCCATATTCCATATGGCATTTTGCATAATTTCGTGTTCAAAAAAAGGTTTCTGAGTGTTCAAAAAACGGCTTTTTGTTTTCTTCCCACGGATGAAAATTGAACTTCCCATATTTTTACTATATAATAACCATGATACGGAGGTTTTTCCATGAGCAATTTATCACAGCGTTTTAATAATCTGTCTTTATATAAGAAAATACTACTGATCCTGTCAACGACATTGCTTTTTGTGTTCTTTGCTTTTGTTGTGGGCATTCAGCTTCTTTCCCAGTATTATGCCCGTGAGCTGTATACTTCCAATGCACAGTCTCTGAATTATGTATCTTCCTTCGTCTCTGCAAGAATGGAGACCGTGGAATCCGGTTCTGCCCGGATCCTGTCCGATACCATCATTCAGACGAATCTCACCGATATCATGGATGCTCCCACCAGTATCCGTAATGCCCAGAGAAAGCAGACGATATATCAGGCTCTCTATCCTTATATTTTTGATGACGACTATATCAAATCCATCAGTCTGATACTTCCTGACGACACACTGATCTGTATGGGAAATACTTCCGATCTGGATGCTTTTCCTCTGGAGGAACTGGCAGAAAATGCAGCAGCCTGCCAGGGGCGTGCCAGCTGGAGTGCACCGGCTTCCCCCGGGAATACCATCGTACTTTACCGGGATATCCGGCAGCTTCGCCATCTGACCCTGGATCATCTGGCTTACCTGTACATAGTGATCGACCTGGACCAGCTGATCAGTGATGCCCTGGAGAATGCCGGATATTCTCTCTCCACGCATTCCCGTTTTATCCTGTTTGCAGGAAATGCGCAGTTTTACCCACAGGAGACTTACCATCCGGAACAGTATTCCAGCCTGCTGCAGCCGCTGAATCATGGCAGCAGCCATTATTCTATTCTTTCCATAGATAAACGAAAGACCTTTGTCATCCAGGGAGATTTTCCACGTACCGGATGGAATTATCTGTATTTTCAGGATTACGATCCGCTCTTTTCTGCGATCCATACCGTTCTGATCCGGATGATCCTGTTCTCCGCCGTGGTCGTGATGATCGCTCTGTTTCTGGCACTGTTGCTTCTGCGCAGGATACTGCACCATCTGGATCTTCTGGTAGAGAAGATCCGCCGCTTCGGACAGGGACTCCAGGATCCGGAGGACACCGCTCACTACGATTACAGTCTCCGTACCGATGAGATCGGGCAGCTGCATGTCAGCTTTGACGAAATGAAATCCAATGTAAAGACTTTGCGGGATAAAAACTATGAAAAGCAGCTGTTGCTCCGGGATACCAATATCAAGATGCTGCAGCAGCAGATCAACCCGCATTTTCTCTACAATACCCTGGATACCATCAACTGGATGGCGCAAAAATACGGTGCCGATGACATCTCCACCATGGTCCGTTCCCTGGGGAATCTGTTCCGCGCTGCTGTCAACAGCAAAGAAGACCTGATCCCTTTAAAAATGGAACTGGACGTTTTAAAGGATTATATCCGGATCCAGCAGATCCGTTTCGGAGACCGGCTGGACTTCCAGCTGCATGTGCCGGATGACATTTCCAATATTTATGTCCCGACACTTTGTATCCAGCCTCTGGTAGAGAACGCATTAAAATATGCTCTGGAATTCAGTGACGATGTCTGTCATATCACCGTCACCATTTCCGAAAAAGACACCGTCTACCAGATTACCGTAGCAAATACCGGTTCCCATTTCGAGGATGATCTCATCTGGAAGCTGGAACACAGGCAGGTCACTCCCCAGGGTTCCGGTGTGGGACTGGTGAATATCAACTCCCGCCTGAAGCTGCTCTTCGGCGACCGGTACGGCTTATCTATATACAATGAAGACGGAATGGCCATTGTACTGCTGTCCATTCCCAAAGAAAGAGAGGATTCTTATGCTCAGATTGATGATTGTAGATGATGAACAGATCATACGTGAAGCACTTTCTTCCATGATCGATTATACCTCCCTCGGCTACAAGGTGATTGCTACCGCCAAAAACGGAATGGAAGCCTATGACCGGATCCGTGATGACTATCCCGATGTTGTGATCACGGATATCAAGATGCCTATTTTGAACGGTCTGGAACTGATCGAACGTGGCTCCCGCATCGACTCCCGGATCACTTTTATCCTGTTATCCGGTTACGGTGAATTCGAATATGCCAAGCAGGCCATGACATACGGGGTCCGCTACTATCTCTTAAAACCCACGGACAAGCAGGAGCTGATCAACTGTCTGGATACGATCCGTGAAGAAAAAAAGCAAAAAGAGGTACAGCAGAAGGCGGAGCAGGCACTTCTGCTGAAGGATATGCAGTCGCCATTAGAACAGGGGCTGCTTATGGAAGCATTGGATCAGCCTGATAATTTTCCCCAGGTATTCAAAAAGTATCAGGGACTTCTGTCCTTTCCCGAAAAGGGACTATATGCCTGTATCTGTTCCTTTGTAGAAGAAACCTATCTGAAAAGTTTTCTAAAGGATATCGTGCGGATTCTGCTTTCCTGCGGAGCAGAAAGTGTCTTTCCTGTGATTTATGTAAAAAACAGTGCTCTTTTCGTCCTGTCCTCTCCCACCCTGGCCCATCAGGAAACGATCCGCCAGTCTTTGGAGGAGCTGCATTATCCGCAACAGTGTGTAACCTTTGAAACCTCTTTTCTCCACGGTGACACTTCGGAAGATTTGTTTGCGCAGATCATATCCAAGATATCCCGCTATGAACGGATCCTGCTGATCCGCCCAGAAACCGGAGAAACCAGGGACTTCCATAACAACATGGCCGCTCCCTGGCGGATTTCCAAGCTGCGTGAGGCATTTACCGCTTCCCCGGCCGAAACGGATATTCCATCTCTGCTGGATTCCGTCTTCACTCCTTCCATGACACCGGATGTTGCGAAGAATATCGCCCTGGGACTTTTCCTGAATCCCGATAACTCCGGACAAGAGCCGCCGCTCGATATTGCCTGTGACTTTTTCCGCCGCCTGTATTCCTGTACCCAGACCTCCGAGATCCGGAAGCTGGCGGAGATCGTACTGCTGCAGGAGAAGGACGAGGCTGCCTCCTCTAAGGGCGGTGCCAACATCAGCCTCTTAAAATCTTACGTGGAAGCCCACCTGGACTGTGAGACCCTGTCTTTAAAATGGCTGGCAGAGAACTATCTCTTTGTCAGTGTCGGCTACCTGAGCAAACAATTTGTAAAGGAGGAAGGCATCCGGTTTTCCGATTACCTGAACAAAAAGCGGATGGAACAAGCCATCCGCCTTATGGTGTACTATCATAATGACAATATCAAAACTATTGCCAGGTCTGTGGGATTCGGCAATAATCCACAGTATTTCAGCCAGGTATTTAAAAAATATACCGGCTATACTCCCACAGAGTATATTGAGAAGGTGGGTGCCTCTGCGCCCTCCTGATGCAGTCTCCCTCATCGTAAGGGAATTACATTCAGTTGTCCAGAAGCTTCATCAAAGCATCATGCGCTATGGTAAATGTCTCAAGACCGCTGAGTACCTTCTTTTCTTTGACAGCAATGCTCCTGCCGTCCTTTTCCAGTGCATGGAAACCCTCAAACTCAAACAGGTGCGGTTCCAGTGACAGGAATCCATCAAATCCGGAGGCTGACAGACGCTTCAGGATCACCGCCACATTTCCGTCACCATAGCCTGCCGGAACTACACTCTGGTCTGACTTCAGTGCATCCTTTACATGGATATAGGCAATATAGGACTTTAACATCTCATAGGCTTCCAGCGTATCCTGTCCGCACTGTACAAAGTTGGCAAAGTCAAAAATAGCTTTAAAATGATCCCCGTAAAAGGTATCCATGAGTTTTTTGCATTCCGGAGCCATTGCTCCATAGATATCTTTTTCATTTTCATGCAGGAGCAGTGTATCATTCGCAGAGGCATAGTCCACGAATTTACCGATCCTGTCGAAGACTTCGCCCTCATAGGCTGCCGGATCACTCTCCTGCGGAAGATAGAAGCTGAACATCCGGATCGTCGGGCATTCCATCTTATGGCTGATCTCCACTGCCCTCTTGAACTCTTCAAAATGGGGAGTGAAATCATCCGTGATCAGAATCTTACCCAAGGGAGATCCCAGGGCAGAAAGCCGGATTCCATTATCATCCAGTGTCTTCTTGATCTGCTCCACTTTTTCATCCGTGTGATAGATCAGATTTTCTCCATCCACTCCACGCATCTCCACATAAGACATTCCCAGTCCTTTCAGTCCTGCGATCTGAGCTGTCAGTTCCGGTGCGATTTCATCTGCAAAACCTGTGATTTTTACTGTCATTCTTTTGTCCTCCTTAATAAGTGCCTGTCGTATCAAATACAATATCAGTGTCTTCCTTTTTTCTGGAAGTGGCACGTTTTTTGTTCAATTCTCGTAAAAACAATTCTTCATCCAACGGCAGTTCCACGGTGCGGTCCAGCCAGCTGGACAGGTGCATGGCATTGGACAGGGTCAGCCCCCGGATTCCCTCCGTTCCCTCTGCCACCAATGGAGTTCCTCTTAAAATATGACCTGCGAACGCTTTCAATACACCAATATGCTGCTCGTTTTGTCCATCCGTCTCAATCTCAATTCTGGAATATTCCGGCTTTTTAAATCCTTCCTTCTCCGTTTTGCAGAAATCACTCACATTGGTGGACAGTTTATCAAAAAATAGTCTGCCTTCCTCGCACACGATTTTTCCCATCTCGAAGGTCAGCTCCAGCCGGTTGGTTCCTGGAGCATCTGCCGTGGTAGTCACGAAGACACCGGTGGCTCCGTTTTCAAATTCCATATAAGCCGTCACATCATCCTCGACCTCGATATCATGCCATTTTCCTTCGTGGCAGAAGGCTCTCACCTTCACAGGCATGCCGCACAGCCATTGCAGCAGATCCAGCTGGTGCGGACACTGGTTCAACAGCACGCCGCCACCTTCTCCGTCCCAGGTTGCCTTCCAGCCCGCCGCATCATAATAGCTCTGATTACGATACCAGTCGGTGATGATCCAGTTGACACGTCGTAGCTGCCCAAGTTCGCCGCTCTGGATCATTTCGTGAAGTTTTCTGTATACACAGTTGGTTCTCTGATTTAACATGATGGCAAAGGATCTGTCAGACCTTTCCGCTGCCTCATTCATCTCCCGTACCTGTTTCGTGTAGACTCCTGCCGGTTTTTCGCTGATCGCATGCAGTCCATGCTCCAATGCATAGATGACGAATTCCGGATGCAGATAATGTGGTGTTGCCACCAGAACGGCATCACAGCTTCCCGAATCAATCATTTTCCTGCCATCATCAAATACCTTGACCGTCTCCGGAAGATTGTTCCTTGCCCAGTCCAGGCGGCTCTGCCAGATATCCGCTACGGCGGTCAGTTCCATATCCGGCACCATCCCTTTCAACACATTGCCTGCATGACCGGTTCCCATACTCCCAATACCAATAATGCCCAGTCTTACCTTTTCCATTTAGACACCTTTCCTTTCATTCTCTGATGTATTTCTTTGATGTTCTTATTGTAACTTCTCTACGGTTGTAATAATATGTATATAAAATACTAATTTTATGCAAGATAACGACCTTTGGAGTGCCTATGAAAACCCAAATGACTATTCCCTATTTTACAATTGATGCACCCTATGAACTGGCTTATCGCAACAACGGAACCTCTTCTCCTGCCAGACCGCATACGCACAACGCTCTGGAAATATATCTTACAATGTCCGATCTCCCGGATGTCCTCTTAGACGACACTGTCTCCAGTGTTTCGAAAGGATCTCTGATCATCATTCCGCCTCACCATGTGCATCAGCTGTTCAATCAGAAGCTGACCATCTATGAGCGCTACGTCCTGAATATTAACAGCGACTGGCTGTATACTGTCCTTGGAGCCGGTTCCGGACTCATGCCTTATGCAGATCCGGCTTTCTCTCCTGCGATCCTCCGGCTTTCTCCCACCGGGCTTACCGGGCTCTGCAGTCAGTTGGATCACTATTTGCAGCTGCATCCTCAGCCCTCCCTTTCTGCCTATGCGGATTTTTTCTCTCTGCTAAGTATACTGGATAGCCGGATCCAGCACGGCCTACAGGCATCTTCTACCGGACAGCGTTCTATTTCCCAGTCCCAGAAAAACATCAATGAGGTCATGGCCTTTATCAACCGGCATCTGACAGAGCCACTGACCCTGGAAAGCATTGCTGCAGAATTCTACCTAAACAAGGACTATCTCGGGCGCCTGTTCAAGGAACATACCCATGCCACCATCGGGCATTATATCTCCGTGCAGCGGGCTAACCTCGCCCAGACGATGCTGGCAGAGGGCCGGACCGTCACCGAGGTACAGGAACTTCTCGGCTTCTCCAGCTATGCCTATTTCTTTAAATTTTTCAAAAAAATGACCGGGATCTCTCCCAGTCAATATCGTAAAGATAACACTATGCCTCTGTCGCATTCTCCGTCTCCACATTCCAAAAAAGGAACTGTAGCCTGTGTATAAACACACATTGCAGTTCCTTTTGCTTTTACCTGTCTACTTCACAAGCTATCTTATTATTTAGTCAGCAGCATCATAATGTCATTGCTTCTTGCCACGAACTTGGTCATGGCATCGGCAGACAGAGGTGCGTGCTGAAGCTTTGCCAGATCGTACAGCTGCTCGCAGATCATTTCTGCATTCTCACCATCCTGGTGCTCAGTAATGTACTGTACCAGAGGATGGCTGGCATTCAGGATCAGGGTCTCTCCCTCACCGCCGAAGGCACTCATGTCCATACCGGGCATGGAATACAGCTTGCTGATGCTCTCCGCCTGCTCTTCCATCTCTTTCTCGGCCTTCTTGGAAGTCTTGGACTTCAGGGCATCGGTCACATCCGCATCAATACGCTGGAACTTGATTCCCTCGTTCTTTTTCTTCCGCAGAAAGGGTGCTCACACAAGTTCCGTTGGCAATGGCGGTCTGTCTGGACTGTTCCTCTCTGTCTTTCCAGAGTACTCTTTCATATTCCGCAGACTCTCTGGCACATTCCCGCAGGATTTCTCCGTCCAATACCCTCCACATATGCTCCGAATCTCTGTACAGATACGGCAATTGCAGTACATTCATCTCCGGTGCCTGTTCTGCGATCTGCGACAGGGAAACTCTTGCAAAAGCGATCCCGCCGTATTTGATCTGTTCCAGTACTTCGCTTTCCGAACCCAGTTTTGCTTCACTCTCCACGATGATGTGGATCCGTCCTCCGGTACGCTCCTGCACCAGTTCTGCAAAACCTCAGCGTTACCCAACGCCGCATCTGGGTGCCATTGATTCGCTCCGACGTCTCTGTGACCGATGCCGCTCTCGTCCAAAGTTCCCGGCAGATGCATCTGCGCTGCCGTTCCATCCGTCAATATTACCTTCCACGTTCCCTCCAGTGAAATCCCCATCGCAATCCCTCTGTTCTTATATAATTTTTTATATTTTTCAGTCATCACGAAATATAGTTAGCTTCATTATAGACTTCACCTCAAATTCAATGCAACGGATTCTCCTTCATGTTCTATGCAAAAAAGAACCACATTACCGATATTTCTATCAGTAATGCGGTTCTTGAATTCTTATCAGTATGCCCACGGTTCAAATACAAAATGCCGCATAAAGCGGAACCACCTTTTTGTTGTCCTCAAACGCAAAGTTTTTCGCGGAAAGTTTGATCGCGTAAGCCGGCTTATAGGTATCCATATAGACCTTTAAGCTTTTGGCTCTGGTATTATCGGCGGATTTCACCTCAATCGGGATCAGCTGACCATCCCGCTGGATAACGAAATCTATTTCAGCCCCACGCTCGGATTCCCAGTAGTAAGTGTTATAACCATTGATGGCAAGCTGTACATTGACATAATTTTCTGTCATGCCACCTTTAAAATCATTCAGTTCCTCCACCATATAGAGAATATCGTTTGCAGCCAAATCCTTCTTGGCGCAAAGCAGCCCCAGATCCGAAACATAAATCTTAAACGCATCAATATCCCGATAATTTTCCAAAGGCTTCTTGATCTGCTCTACCCTATAGACCTGTGACACAATTCCCGACAGACAGAGCCATTCAATCGCATTTTCAAATTCAGAAGCACGTCCACCCTTTTTGATCAGCTTATATTGAAAGCGGGTATTTTTCTTGGAAAGCTGAACCGTAATATTATCATAGGCAAGTCTGGTTTTCTTAATTTCATTCAGATTATTGTATTTGCTCATATCATTCAGATAACTTGTCAGAATGGTATCCTGCGTATGGCGGATCAGGATATAATCCCCTGTCTGGACAAACTGCATCACACACTCCGGCATACCGCCTACCACAAGATACTGACGGTAAAGCTGCATGGCTGCATCATGGAGTGCGGATGGCATCGGCCGATTCGTTTCAAAACATTTTTTAATCTGCTCTACAAGTTCATCCTCTCCCACAGCAATCATAAATTCTTCCATATCCATCGGATACAGCGTTTTCATATCAACCTTACCAACGGGAAATGAAAATTTTGCTCTGTTGACGGCAACGCCCAACAGGCTGCCTGCCACAATAATATGATAATCCGGGGCATCCTCACAAAAATATTTCAATGACGTTAAAGCCCTTTCGCAAAGCTGTACCTCGTCAAATACAATCAATGTTTTTTCTTTTACAATCGTCTGACCTGCAATATGAGATAAAATCGGTATCAAATAATCAGGACTGATCTTTTCCTCAAAGGTTTCATTCAGTTTTGGATTCGTTTCAAAATTGAAATAGGCTACATTTTCATAATGAATTCGCCCGAACTCTAAAATAGAATAAGTCTTCCCCACCTGTCTTGCCCCCTGCAAAATAAGAGGTTTGCGGTGTTCATTTTCTTTCCATGCTTCCAGAAAACCCATGATTTTTCTATACATGATCCATCCTCCTTAAAGGTCCTGAATATAGTATAATTATTATTCATGTAAAATTCAATATGTTTTTGTGCTGTTTTTGCATTAAAATGCATGAATATTTTTATGAAATCATCATTTTCCGACATGTTTGCTATGGTTTTTACATTTTTTTACATTTTTTACATTTTTTACGTTTTTACATTTTTTTACATTTTTACATTTCTTTACAAGGAATCGCGTTTGCAGTAAAAGCACCCCCCGCCACAGGTTTTTATTCCTGTAGCGGGGGGTGCTGTAAAATATGGGATTCAACTATCGCAGATCAGTATTCCAATACATAGGTTGCTGTCTCAGTAATCGGGAAGCATACCTGTCCGCCTGCATTCGAAACTGTCTTGACAATGCGGGTTCTGCCGTTGGCATCTACCTTGTAAACCGTCACTTCTCCGTTTTTCACAGGTACTGTGGTATGGAATACAACGTTTGTACCCAATGCCTGTTTGTTGGTAAAGTCGATGGTTCTGGAATGCTCTGTAACAGTATCCTTATGTTCAAAGTTGGTTTCCTTGTAACCGGACAACTTGCTCTTTGCAAGGAAGGTTACTGCATCTGAGTTGCTGATGAATACATGCAGGCCACGCAGAGCTGAGGTGGACACTGCTTTCACTGTTGCTGCAGGAATTGTCTTGTCAAAGCCGCTGGCATCTACATGAAGCAGATCCTGGTTGGCACCGGATACATTCTGCTGCTTGTCTTTTGTCTGGGTAGAGATCACTTTTGTAATGGCATCCCATCCGGTGATCTGCTCTCCTGCGATATTTGTGGTGGTCAGTACCGGTTCAGGAGCTGATGAGCCGGAGTCAGAGGAATCACTGCTGGTGTCTCCGGCGGACGGTGCAGTTGTCGGGGTCACAGGAGCAGGTGCCGGAGTCGGGGTTACCGATGGATTTTCAGAATCATCCGATGTTGTGCCCGGAGTTCTCAAAACATAATAGGTATACTTACTCATCCAGTTTTGTTCCAGACTTTCCGGAACCGGGTTATAGCCTACACCTCCTTTTGCGGTGTTATAAGTAATATAACATACGGTATCAAAATTATAAATTCTTCCTATAATAACAGCATATGCATCATTTGGGTACGGATGTTGCACAAGATATTCATTCGCAAACTTTTTTGCTTCTGACAAGGTAAAGAAAGGCAGGTCAGCACTTTCCAGTTCTTTTATGGTCGTTGCTTTCACCCAGTCTTTACTTCCTTCAGGCCATTTTTTGCACCAGTGCGCATTAATTTCCGTTCTTCCATTATATACGCTTCTTAATGATATGTCCTCCTTATTACTTTGGGGGTCTTCACTCTGAGGATCTTCATACCACCCAGTAAATATATAGCCCTCTTTCGTAGGTATCGGAAGATCTGTAAATACTCCTGCTACCGTTGTTATAGTATCTGTCTTCCACTCACCGCCGTCAAGATTTAATTTAACTTCCTGTGAAGGGAAAAAGTAATGATTAGCTACAGAAATATCTATAGTATCAAGAGTCTTAGAACGAACTTCAATGTCCGCACCATAAAGGCATATATATTTTCCACCCTTTTTTCCTAATATGTAATACTCGTTTTTACTTGACTTAATATAACTATGAGCCCATTCAGCATTAAAAATAAAATTATCATATGTAGTCTGGCTCAAATTGTCCAAAACGGCTACCTTTGTGTCCAAGTCGTCTTTATTGTCCTCCGTCACCTGTATCCAGCCCGAGTTTTCACCCTCTGCTGCTTTCGTGCGCATCTCCGGCACCATACCTGCTATCAATGTAACAACAAGCGCCAGGCTAAGCACCTTTCCTAAAAATTTTGTTTTTCTCATTCTCTTTCCCCTTTCTTCTGTACTTCCGATTTCTATAAATCTGAGTTGTGTTTATTATAACAGCATTTCCAGAAAATAAGCGGCAGATTGCACCAATCGACCCAAAAACGACATCAATCGACCGGGACGGAAATATCGTGCTTTAATTCAGACGAAATAGTAACAAAAAAGAACCTCATTACTGATATTTCTATCAGTAATGAGGTTCTCATCTTATTCTCATATACCCCAATTTATTGCTTGCGCAATACCCTCTCAGATCTGCGTGTTTACCGCCAAATTACTTATCGGCGATAGCAGCCTGTGCTGCCATTGCCAGTTGTAGGACTCTCGATCAGGCTAACTGTTGGATCATTTTTTCGACCCTCGACCTGTAATTTCAAGTCATCATCGACTATATTCAATTTCCATACAAAACAGTCTGGATATACGATTATTTCCTTTACAAAAGCATCTATCACTTCTTCAGGTATGCTATGTGTTGAGAAATTAAAATTCTGTTCCAACCCATACTTTAATACCTGTAAGCGTTGATCATATTCTTCATCCGAAACTTCTTCGTCTATCTGATATGACTGTAGCATTTTCTGCCACTTTTCTTTTTCCTCAAACAAGCTCTTTTTCTTCTCGTCGAATTTTGCTTTGTCGATTTCCCCTGCCATTCTCATATCAACCAGATTATCGAATTTCTTATCTATAATCACAATCTTTCGCTGCGTTTCTTCTATCTCACTTTGAAAATCAATATCCCTATCATCTTTAAAGTGTTCTTCCAGCATTTCATTTGCGATTTCTATAATTCCATTTCTGTCTTGCCAAAACTTCTGAAAGATTATATCTGCCATTGCCCCCAATTTCCATCCCGGAACCATCGGTGTATCACAGATACCTTGTAAATCAAGTCCTTTCTTTTTTCGAGTGGCAATACTTCCAGTTCTCACCTGTGAATAGCATTGATAACAATACTGTGGAATGCCATTTACTCTGCGCCAAACCCGCCTATTCATAGATGCTCCACAATAGCATTTCAACTTTCTGCACCAAACATCATTGGCTTTATGCTTTCCCCTGCGTCCTCTATTATTAACAGAAAATGATTTAGAATCAAGCATTTTTCTTACTTTTTCAAATTCTTCTTTAGTGACAATAGGCTCATGTGAACCTTCTACTGCAATTTGCTCTACTTCTCCCCAATTCTTAACCTTCTTTTGCTCCAGATAATCCGGAACGTATTCTTTCCTATATAATATAATTCCACAATAAAATGGATTATTCAATATCCTACTTATATAAGATGAATACCAATGTGTCAATCCAGTTGAAGTCTTTCTCCCTGCCGCTTCGAGTGCGAATTGAATTTTTCGCATTCCCATACCATCTAAATACATATCATAAATCATGCGAACAGTTTTGGCTTGCTCTTCGTTAATGATAAAATCTTTTCCTATTTTATCATACCCCAAAATATTTCCATTTCCATATATAACACCATTTTGGAAGGAAATCTTCTGCCCCGCCTTTACTCGAACTGATGTTTTTTTACTCTCGTTCTGAGCAAGTGTTGCCATAATAGTCAATCGAAGCTCGCCATCCTCATCATTCATTGTCCAAATATTGTCTTCAGTAAAATATACTTCTACACCATATTTTTTCAACGTTCTTGTCTGTTGTAACGTATCAACAGTATTTCTGGCAAAACGAGAAACCTCTCTAGTAACAATGAGATCAAATGCTCCATTTTTAGCATCTTCCATCATTTCGAGGAAACTCTGTCTTTTATTAACGGATGTTCCAGTAATACCTTCATCAATGTATCTCTTGTATAACTTCCATTCAGGATGATATTGGAATAAATTATCGTAATACTGCACTTGGTTTTCCAAAGCTGATATTTGTGCTTCATGCTCAGTAGACACTCGTGCATATATTGCAACTAATCTCTCCTTCATCGTATTCTCCTCTTTTATTTTTCCTACTTTGTTTCTACGTTTTTATATTAACATAGATAGTCCCTATTTTCAAGTGAAACTTTCTTCTCTGTGTCACTTCTGATATTTCTAAAAACAAACTCAGATATTTTTCCCTGATTATATAGGCTTTTAACAAGTGCTAACGCAATAATTCGCTCCATATCATTCTTTTGCTTTATATTTCTTTTTTCTTTGTTCACCATAAACTCCTTTCACTTATTATGCACCTTATCTGCCAATGACAACCCACACACCATTGCAGGCTCTCATCGGCAGATAAAAATGCAATACAGGTGGCAGGTCATTACTCTGCCCACATCGGTCTTGCACCGTCATTCAAATTGACCGGACTGCAAATTTCTTTACAATCCGGAAGTATCATTATTACAGATATGCTTCATCGCCCTGTGTTACTGCCACACATTTTGTCAGATTTTTCTCGCTCCATACCTTTGCTTCAATGTAATGTTTCAACACTTCTTCACGTTCACTCTAAAAAGAGCAGGCACATCTTTGCGAACCTACCTAGTGGCTCGACATATCCTCACGTCCTGTATGCAAAAATATTCAGTTGTCAAGGTACAACGCTGCATCATTTCCAATCAATGAATAGGAAAGGGATTTTCTGATCGGATGCTATGCAACTTCAAAAGCCAATATTTTTGTAATCAGCTTGGTTTCCAATCTGCGACGTAGCGTTTCATCAATGCAGTAATGCACCTGTCCACTTTCGTCATATAACTTTCTGGTAGACAATTTGATTATGTATCCCTCATAGTGTTTTAACACTGCATTGATGGCACTTACATCGCCCTCTGATGCTGCCTTTATAATATGGAAAGGCAACAAATTTTCCTCATTTCTGCTTTTATACATCTTTTTCATCTGCTATTCCTTCCATGATCTTCTTCAAAATTTCAAGTGAGCGTGTCCTGTGTTCATGAATGGTACTGCGAACCAGATTCATTTCTCTTGCAATATCCGCATCGCTCATTTCCATAAAATACGAAAGTAAAATGACATTCCTTTTTCTTTCTGAAAGTTCCTTCAACGCTTCAGCAATCAGGGTATTTTTCACTTCAATGTCATAGCCATGCACTTCAAAATGATGATATTCTGTTCCATACTCATCCATAGTAAATAACTTGCTCAGCTCCTTTTCCGACAGTTCAGAGAATGTAACTTCGTGTTTCCTGCGATAGTCCATGTGTTTGTAATAATTTACAGCTTCGCCTTTTAATGCCATCTGGCATAACCGGTCAAACTGGTGCCGGATAGTCATTTCATCCTTAGAAGAAGGTTGCCCCATACGAGTTCACCTCCTCCCGTTCCGAATGCCAAGGCTTTTGCCTTTTTTCCCTTCCGGAGTATCTCCCAAATGAAACTGGGGAGATGTTCGGGTGGATTGAAAAATTTTTAGAAAAATTTTTCTGTATATAAAAAACGCCCTTATGAGCACACACCCACAGGACGCAGTTCATATCTGATATTAAATTTTCTCCACACTCTACGAGTGCGTATAATGCACTTTCAACTGTAGCATCTGCCGCATTACTTAAAATGCGACCTATTTACCTGCCCTTTCACGCACTAAACGGTATAGTATTTTCCAAATACAAAAATATCCTTTCAACGGTTCAGAATACATAACTCTCCCAAACACATTCAAAGGATAAAAAAGCATGTGAAAAAACCTTTGAACATTGCGTTTTTTTATATGCAATATCCAAAGTTTCTTATTTCATTAAAGTGTACTATACCCCTCTATTTTAGTGCTTTATTAGTTCATTTCTTTTTCAAATCGTGAACTATACACTATATACGGAGGTGCATGATATGGCTAAATCTAAGAAAATTGATAAAGACATGGGTTTTCGCCTGAAGAAAGCCAGATTAGACCAAAAGCTGACTTATGATGAGTTATCCGAAAAATCCGGTGTCTCATCAAGATATATCAAAGAGATTGAAAATCATGGCAATGTTCCAAGTCTTAAAAAACTCGGACAACTCATTCGTGCTTTACATATCTCTGCTGATCCGTTTTTTTATCCGGCAGCTCCAACCGATAATCTGGATTACCAAAGGCTACTGGTTTATCTTTCAGAATGTACGGACGATCAGATCACCACTATTCTTGCACTTGTGGAAGCCTATCTTCGTACATATAAAACCCATGAGACAGAATAGCAGAAAGATTTCGATTTTTTCTGGATTATTTCTGAATTATTCTGAAGAAAAACAGGGTGGTCAGCTTCCCGGTAAGCCATCCACCCTGTTTGAACTATTTTTTGATATGCATAAGCACTTCTTTCACTTTGTTTCTTTCCTTTAAAATCCCCAGTCCGTCAAATATCTGCATTACATCTACCATCCCCTGATAGTAGGCTCTTTGTTCTTCTTGAAAATGAGCGTGATCCACTATATCCATATAATTTTCAAAAAATTCTCTGTGTTCTGCGGAAAGCTCAGCCAACACCGTTTCATATTCCCGATTCGCCTTTTTCAATGCTTTATCTGCCTTTTCCGATTCTTTCGTCTGAACAGAATATTCACACTCTCCTGCTTCACTCCGAAGCTCCTCAAATACCTCTGCTATTGTTTCAAATACTTCATTCATTTTGTATCCACCTTTCCATATAAGTATTGCATTTTGCAGGCAGTATTATCAATCCTTAAATTTCTTACAACAATATTTTTCCGCACTTCATCTTTAGAAGTATATTATCAAGATTATTCCGTAAAATCAATCATGTGGCACTTCATCTTTAGAAAGTTGGTGATGATATGAAAATTTACTGGAATAAAGAAAGCAATTCCAAAAATCTGATAGGTCAGAGAGTAAAGGAATTGCGAACTGAAAGGCAGCTATCGCAAAAAGCACTGGCAGAACAGCTCCAACTTGCCGGATATGAATTTAGCGATTTGACTGTATTACGAATAGAACAAGGAACACGCTTTGTACCAGATTATGAAGTGGTTGCCCTTGCTGAATTTTTCCATGTATCTTGTGAATATCTTTTAGGTGTCAGAAGCGAAAAATAAGCAGTGATCTGTATTTCTTCTTTACAGACCGCTGCTTAAATTTTTGTTGAAACGATAGCCTACACCCCATACCGTCTGTATGTAGATTGGCTTGCTTGGGTTATCTTCTATCTTTTCTCGTATGTTGCGTATATGGCTCATGACAATATTATGATCGCCAAAATAAGGTTCTTTCCAAACACGATTATATATCTGCTCTTTACTGAATACCCTGCCGATATTCTGTGCCAGCAATAATAAGATTTCAAACTCTGTGTAAGTCAGCTCAATTTCATTATCTTCCCGAACCACCACCCGCTTATGTTCATCAATGTGAAGTCCATCAAATATCAGTTTTTCTTCATCGGCAATCCGATGTCGTAAGACTTCTGTTTCCTCATTCAGCCATGATAAAATATGATTGATAATATGTTCTTCATTATCTTCAAAGGATAAAATCAGTAACTTCCCAAAAGCACCACCTCCTCCATAAATTGAATTTCCTTTTTATATAATTCTCCTATGCCACCTGATGTTTTCTCCAAGTCTTTCGTACAAAAGGAATACACATCAGCGTGATTACAGCATATACAAACATTCTTACTGTTACTACATCAAAAGTAACTCCGCCCAATGGATAGCCAAAATACCCGTAAAAATCATCAGAGAAAACCGGCTGTGCTGCTCGATAAGGCAATAACACAAGAATACGATTCCAAATACCATTTGTTTCGCTGATACCCAAGAACATTGGTAATATCATTGCAAGTATAATAATTGACAAAACAGGAACAGAAGATTTCATTTTAGCTGATAAAAGAAGCGTAATAGCAACCATACCAATCATAACAAGATATAATGTAGCAATCGCAAGCAATGTTGCTCCCAATAATGACAAATTATATGGTGCGATTGTATTCAGTACTTGAACAGGTAAATTCCAACCATCAATACCAAAAGAAAGAAGCAGAATACCACAGCCAGCCAAAATTAATAGAGTAAATGCCAAAAAACTATATACAAATGCAGCTAAAATTTTAGCAGTAACTAATTTTGATTTTCCATATCGTGACGACAGTATAATGCTGTCTGCACCAGACTGATATTCACCGGAAAAAGTTCCTGCCACACAAATACAGATACCAATAATGCCTATTACAAACAATTCCAAACAGCTAAGTAATGTTTCCCACCCGGTATGATAACTGTATTCATAGGGGGTTGAAACAGATGAAACACGATTTAACCAAAATGTTTTTTCACTGTCCGAAAAATTCCAATCGTCATATTCTTGATTTAGTAGTGTTTCAACTTTTTCATCACGAGTTGCATAGAAATCAAAGTTATTTTCCAAATCCATATTCGTAATTGCGGAAAAAGAAGAATCGTAGGCATATGGAGCAGCATAATTTCCATTTATCAATTTCCAATAATCTGAATATGGGAAGAAGTATTTGAAATATGCACTATCATTCAATGATTTTTGCGTAGCGTCTTTGGAAACATTCTCCGGATCATCAAAGAGAGCCTGATATTTCGCAATGTCTGCTTTGATTTTTTCGTTCGTCAATTTACCCGCATTGCTATTTGAAAATTCTTTATCCATAGCGATTGCTTCCATACCGCTTGTTTGTTTTCCGTCTGTATCAAGCACAATAAACTGGCTTACAGGAAGATAAAACAATATCCCAGCCAATATTAAGCAAACTGTAATTACAATGATATTCATTCGCTTTTTGGTAAGTTTTTTTAATTCAAGAGCAAATAATGTTTTCATTCCTCGTCCCTCCTAATTTCCTCATCTTGAAAATGATATAAATACAAATCGTCAAGCGTTGGTGGAACATTGACTGCTCCACACATTGGCTGCGTATCACTAACAACACGCAGCAAGACTTCATTTCCCTGTTCATGGTGCAAGTTTACCACCCGGAAGCGTTCACTTACTTCGTTAATCTGTGATTGTAAAAGTTTACACTTCCAGACTTTTCCATCCATACTATGAATTGCTTTTTCGGTTGAACAGTTCAGGATTAAACTGCCTTTTTTCATCATCAAAATGTCGTCAGCAATGTAATCAATATCTGAAACAATATGTGTTGATAAAATAACGATTTTGTCTTTTGCAAGTTCTGCAATAAGATTACGAAACCGCATTCGCTCTTTGGGATCAAGTCCTGCTGTTGGTTCGTCTAAGACAAGAATATGCGGATCATTGATAACTGCCTGTGCAATACCAAGTCGCTGCTTCATTCCACCAGAAAAAGTGCGGATTTTCTTTTCTGCCACATCAGATAAATTAACAATTTTTAAAAGTTCTGTTATCTGTTTTTTTGCGGTTACAGTATCAATTCCTTTAATTGCGGCAATAAAATTCAGATACTCTTTTGCAGTAAAATCCGGATAATAGCCAAAATCCTGTGGTAAGTAACCAAGATAACTGCGATAATGTTCGCCTAACTGTTCAATTTCTTTTCCATTGTATAGGATTCTTCCTGATGTAGGTTTGAGAACATCACAGACCATACGCATCAAAGTTGTTTTTCCTGCACCATTTGCACCCAGTAATCCATAAACCCCTGGCTGCAATGTAACAGAAATATTGTTTACGGCGATTTTGGAGCCAAATCGTTTCGATAAACATTCAATAGATAGTTCCATACAAATTCTCCTTTCATGTAAAAAGCCTGACAGCTTTTGGTATTATTGTACCGAAAAGCATCAGGCTTTGTATTAAGTCGATTATGATAATTTCCTAAGAAACACTAAAGGTTTTCATTAGAATTTCCTTTTTGTTTTGTGGTTATATCCGGTAAGCTAATGATGAACACTGTTTTGCGATTCTCGCTTTCTACCGTAATATTTCCTCCATGTAAAGCAACAATATTCTTTGCGATTGCTAAACCAAGACCTGCACCTCCTGTATTTCCTTGTCTTGCTTCATCAGCTCGATAAAATTTTTCAAAAATATGTTCCTGCTGTTCCGGTAAAATCGTATCTCCCGTATTGATTACAGAAATGACTACCTTGTCTGTTTGGTATACTGCGGAAATAACAATAACTGAATTAGTATCACTATAAGCGATTGCATTTTTAATAATATTTTGAAACGCTCTTGCAAGATAATTCGCATCGCCGAATATATACACATCTTTTGGCATATTGATTTCAATTTCAAGCTGAGCTGCTTGTAACGATGGAGTAAATTCATCTACAAGCTGTATCAACATATAGTGAAGATCTATTTTTACTTTTGAAAGAGCAAAATCAGATTGTCTAAACCTCGTAATTTCAAAAAATTCATTGATAAGTTTTTCAAGTTTTGTTGCTTTTTCTAATCCTACATGAATACACTTTTCTCGCTGTTCCTGCTCCATATCTTTGTTTTCATCTAAGATACTTAAATAACCAATAACGGAAGTAAGCGGTGTTTTTATATCATGTGCCAAATATAAAATCAACTCATCCTTTTTCTGTTCTGCAAGCTCCGCCTCTTTTCTCTGTTCTGCTAATGTCCGCTGAACCGTTTGCAGATTTTCTTCTACGAAACGCATTTCTTTCGGCATTTTTATCGGTTCAGGCTGTTGGCTCAAAAGAGCGTTGATCCCTTTGTTGATAGAGTCAAAATATTTTCCAAACCATGTAAGTGAAAAATGAAACAATATCAAAAATACGACTGCCATAGCAGCAAACATAAATTCAGTCCAATGTTCTCTAAAAATCATTTCGTAGATTTTATATGCCTGCTCATAATCAATTCCCGGCAATAATGAAAGCAAACCTATTCCCCATACTCCAATTTTTCCTTGCAGAAAATTATATAAAAGCAATACTGCTATGCCTGACATGACAAGCATAATCACAAGTTGCATAAACACTTTTCGCTTCATTCTCGAATAATCATTTCTCTCAGTTTTCAATCTTATATCCCACTCCCCATACCGTTTTTATATATCGAGGTTCATCTATCGCATCCCCCATTTTTTCACGCAAATGCCGCACATGAACAGTAATGGTATTACTATTCTTTTCATAATATTCATCTGCCCATACAGCCTTAAATAGTTCTTCGGATGTCACAACCATTCCTTTTTTTTCGCAAAGCGCCTGTACAATTTTAAACTCCGTAGGTGTTAAGGATAACGGAACATCATTAACAGAACATGTATGAGCATTTATATTCACTATCAAACCATTACTCGTTGTAATAATTGATTCTGTCTCTTTTGCAGCCTCCGTCTCAACATCATTACTATATTTTTTATAACGCCATAACTGTGCTTTTACTCTTGCCATTAAAGCTAAGGGTTTAAATGGTTTCGTAACATAATCATCTGCTCCCATTGTCAAACCTGTAATTGTATCAAGTTCTCCGTCTTTAGCTGTAAGCATAATCACAGGATAAGTATATTTTTCTCGAATTTTCCTGCATATCTGAAACCCATCTATTCCTGGTAACATAACATCAAGAATGGCAAGGTCAAATTCTATATCCGCAATATAATCTAATGCCCCCTGTGCAGTATAAGATTTATAGACAGTATAATTTTCATTTTGCAAATACATTTCTATTAAGTCTGCAATTTCACTTTCATCATCAACGACAAGAATTTTATAATTCATACTTTGCTTTTCCTTTCAAAAATAATTCCATAATTATTATATCAGAATAATTTGACTTTTTTATAACTAACCACCTAAGAAATTATTAAAGAATTCCTAAGATACCATTCTTAAGTACACTTTTCCTTTTCTTTTTAGCTATTCCCTTTGGATATACATACATAGCACACCCTTTGGGAGTGCCTAAAAGGATACATAGCAAGCACTGCCTGTGTCATGACACAGGCGAAATCCCTCACACTTTCCTATCGTCTGTGTGGTTGAATTTCCATAGGGAAGTATCCCTAACCCTCTCTTGATTTTTCTTCGGTTTTCCGGTGGAATACCTTGACCTTTCCTACTGTCTTTGCTACAATTTGCTATGGGTAATTACACCCAAAATTGAATAAAACACGAAACAGACTGTTGTAAAAATCGAACATTTTACAGCAGTTTTTTTGTACCCAAATTTAGAAAGGACGTGGCACAATGGCAAACCGAAACCGCACTAATCCGGTGCAATTTTATCTCAGTGATGATGAGCAATACATTCTCAATACCAAGTTCAAAGCATCCGGCATGAAAAGCATGTCAGCCTTTTTACGCAAACTGATTTTATATGGATATGTGTATGATGTCGATTACAGTTATCTGCGAAATTATAATACAGAGCTTGGACGAATCAGCTCCAGTCTGAATCAGATTGCAAAGCGGGTAAACAGTACTGGAAACATCTATCAGGACGATATGAATGAAGTAAAGGAGTTGATGAATAAAGTATGGCATACACAAAAATCCATGCTATCAAAGCAACCGTTGATAAAGCAATAGATTACATCTGCAACCCCGACAAAACTGATGAGCAAATCTATGTTTCATCTTATGCGTGTGCGCCAGAAACAGCAGCGATTGACTTTAAGTACACCCTTGACCATTGCGGTGAGAACAGTCCTAACAAAGCCTATCATCTGATACAGGCTTTTGCTCCGGGAGAAGTCAGTTATGAGGAAGCTCACCGCATTGGAAAAGAACTTGCTGACAAGGTTTTAGAAGGAAAATATTCGTATGTCCTCACCACACACATTGATAAAGGACATATTCATAATCACATCATATTTTGTGCTGCTGATAACATCGAGCATAACAAATATCACGACTGCAAACAGTCGTATTACCACATCCGGAAACTAAGTGATGAACTATGCAAAGAGCATAACCTTTCCATCATCATTCCGGGTGGTGAACGTGGTAAAAAATATAAAGAATGGCAGTCTGAGCAGAATGGCTCTACTTGGAAAACCCAGCTTAGAAGAGACATCAATTTTTGCATCAAGTCAGCTTCCACATACGAAGATTTCTTACTTTTAATGAGAGCCAAAGGATATGAAATTAAAGGGGAATCTTTTGAAGAAAGTGCTGCCAAATACATCTCTTTCCGTCCTCTGGATAAAGAACGTTTTGTCCGTGGCAGTGCGAAATCGCTTGGTAAGGAATACACAAAGGAACGTATCCGGGAACGCATCGAAATGAAGCATGAGCGAAAATCTGTCATTCCGAAAAAAGACTACTCTGCCCGCAGGCTCATTGATACCTCGGATGAAAAATTTCAAAACAGTCCCGGACTCCAGCAATGGGCAACTATCGAGAATTTGAAGATTGCTGCACAAAGCTATAATGAAGTTGGTTCTCTCTCCGATCTGAAGCATCAGATTACTGTGAAAACCGAAGCGGGAAAATCTGCCAAACAGAGCGTTGTGAAACTGGAACACCGCATGAAAGACCTTGCAGAAATCATCAAATATGCCGAGCAGTACAAAACCAACCGCTCCTATCACATCGCCTACAAAAAGTCAAAGAACCCAGACGCATATTTCCGCCGATACGAAAGCCAGCTCATTCTATATGGCGGTGCACGACGTGTACTTGAGCAGACTGGGATAAACTTAAAAGGATTGAATGTTGATAAGCTAAAAGCAGAATATCAGGAACTGATGAAACAGAAAAATGAACTGACTTCCACCTATAAAGATTGTGAAAAAGAGGTTCAATCATTAAACCGAAAACTGGAAAATTTGAGCCAATACCTCGGTCAGACACAGCCCGATTTTACCTCAGAACAGTCTAGGAAAAAGAATAATCCCATCTTGTAGCTTGTTAATGTTAAACCCATGTATTATACTTAATTTATTATTACAAATGTTTAGGAGAGACTATGGCAAATACAGATTATAAATCACCCGATGCTTTAATGCGGCATCTTAGGGATAATGGAATTTCCATCTCAGGGAGTTCACAAAAGCAACAACTAATCAATACCGGATATTTTCACGGATATAAAGGATACCGTTTTTTTGTATCTTCCTCTAACAGACTTCCATTCACTTCATATAATGAGATTAACGCAACCATACAATATGATACAAAATTAAAATCTCTTTTATATGGAAAAATGATGTTTATAGAAACTGCGCTTAAAAATATTGCTTTGAACACCATTATGTCAGAAATTGATTCCAGCAGTATCTATGATATGTACGATAAGGCAATCAGCAGCTACAAGAATGCTCCTGCCGGAACTCGTGAGGATATAAAGAAGAAATACCAGAACAACAAACTAAATCTTCAAGGCTCCATACAAAATGCCATTGCTGCTGCATACCGAAAAGAGAATCCGAAAATCACTCATTTTTATAATAATGTCAATTACAATGAAGTTCCTTTATGGGCAATATTTGAAATTCTCACTATGGGCGATTTTGGATATTTGCTTTCATGCCTGACCATTGATATGCGTGAAAAAGTATCCCGTGCAATCGGCATCAATCTATCAAGTGATACTTACCGGGAATTACTTTATAAATATGTATATGCCTTAAAAGATTTAAGAAATGCCATTGCTCACAACGATGTGGTATATGATACCCGTTTCAAAAAAATGGACCCTTCAAGACCAATGAAACAATGCCTGATTTTAGAAATGGGGATGCCGTACATAAATTTCAAAACAATCGGCGATTACATCATCCTTATCTGTTACTACTTAAAATTACTGAAAGTCTCTAAAACAGAGATCAAATCATTCATCCGTGAATTTGAAAAGATTACAAGAGAATACGAATCTTCTGTAAACCCGAATGTTTCAGCTATTTCGATTCATCCTGATTTGTTCTCTCGCTTAAACATCTTAAAAAATTCCATATAATGCTTGCATATTTTACCTGCCTATAGTATATTATAGATAGCAATTGGGGTATGTGTTTGCGGACACATACTTGGAGGAGTCGGAGTGATCCGGCTCCTCTTTAATTTTTAACAAAAAAACGGTAGTCAAAAGGGGCACCTAATGACTACCATATTTTTATTCTGCCGTTTCCAACACTAATCTGGCATATTCTTCATCACCTATGCTTTCCAGTTTTCCTGCCACACGCACCGACAATTCCACAAGCTCATCATCGTCGATATGCTTCATAGCCTTATGAATATCCTCTATAACTTTTGTTCTGCTGTCACTCTGGAAAATACATATCAAATTTGTTTCTTCAACTGTAAATGGATTATTCATATTCTTACATCTCCCTGTGTGTATTCTTTGATTTTTCCTGCTCTTTGGAATCTTTCTTGCCCTGTGCCACTTCCTTCTGCTTAGCCACCAGACGCTCCTTTAAGGAAGAACGAGCCTGCGGTTTTTCCGCCTGTTCTTTCTTTTCTTCCTCACGATTGAATTTCTCCACACCATTATTAAGCCTGTCATCAATCATGTTATAATTCTGTTCCTCCAGCTCCTCGATTTTGGCAAGCGGTTTATATTCTGCCAGCTTAGCAATCAGCTCTTTTGCCTGTCTTTCGCTGTCCTCGTCAATTCCCTCATCAATAGATGTCTGCAAAAAAATCTGTAATGGCTTCACATTACCGCTTCTTATATCATTTGCAATCATTTGAACCTGTGCTTCCCTGTCCGGTACCGAGTCTCTATATTCAAAAGTGTCAATATCATAGGATAACTGGTCAAGTTCTGTCGCAATCGTCTGTATCTTTGCTTCCTTTGTCTCCCTGTCATTAACCTCTTTATCCGGATATGCTGCAATCAGTTTTTTAAGGGCATCCTGCACTGTGGGGGTATCCCGAAGCTCTGGTGTGTAATTCAGAAAATCCACATCTATGCAATTTCCTCTGACAATATCCGCTTCCTCATCTTCCCATTCTTCTGTACCGTCAATGTGCATATTTACACCAAGCGAAGGGATTCCGTGCATACGGGACGGATCAATGACATTGTAGAGTTGCATAGCTTCCTCTATCGTTTCAATACCCTCATGGAACTCTCCCATAGTGTGAAATTCGCCACATTCTGCAACCGTAAATGTGATATGGACTGTCTCCGGTTCAACCACTGGCTCTTTTTCCAATTCTGAAAGTGTCTTTTCTTCTATCATTTTTTCTTTTTCCGGTTGCTGTTCCAGTGCGTTTTCTCTGCCCTGCGTGACAAGCTGATTGTTGGTCTGCTCCTGCTGTGCCTTCTCCTGCAGGTAGGTTTCCACCTCCGGCAGATATGTCTCCAGTGTTCCGGTTCTGCCCTCTGTGATCGGGTTAATATCCACCTGAATGCCTGCGATATAAATGCTGTCCTCATGCAGCATATTGAAAAGGTCATCTTCTCTGGTGGAACCTGTGTATTCTACTACTACATCCAAATCTGAATTTTCCTTTTCTATGCCCCTGCAACGGCTCCCGGATACCACCACATCCACAATTTCTGCATCCAGACCGTATTCATCAATCTGCGATCGCACATAAGCATACACTGTTTTTTCAATATCTTCCGCACTCTGTCCGTCCAGACTGTGAAACAGTTCTTCCGTCCTTGCCCGGAAATCTGCAACCACATCCGGATTGTTCTCTCTAAATTCTGCCTGCTTTGCTTCCAAATCTGCCTGTTCCACTTCCTCGGCTTTCTCCGAAAGTTCCTCAAAATCAACAATCTCTGCTTCGGAACCTGCATACACCTCGCCCTGCAAAAATTCATCACGATAATACTGCTCTGTGACCGCTGAAAACCTCGGTTCTTTCAAATTTGCAATCACCATATCCATTGCCCTGCGAATGGTAATATCCGGGTTATCGTAGACACCGCCATCCAGCAAATGGTACTGTTCATCCAGAATGGAATAATCATATCCCTCCTCACATTCGTGCATCAGGATATAACGGTCTGCGATATGAACCGCAAGCTCCGTCTCTATCTCATTCTCTTTGCCCTCCAGTGTCAGCATGAACTTCGGCAGCTCTGTAAATCCAAACGAATCTACAAAGTGTGCGGTGTTTTCCCCGTTCTCATGTAATACCACAATATCGCTAACCGACAGGGAATGTGCCTTGTAATCCGCCGGATGGTCAATATTGAACTTTGTATAGATTGCTTCCAATGTTTCCGATTGTGTCTGCCCCTGCAATTCTGCCAGTTCTCCCATATACACGAGCTTATAATTTTCCGGCAATACTGCATCAAAATTATCCTTGGTTATTCCCATACGCTTCAAGCTTTCCGTTCCTTCAAAACGAAACTTATCCAGTTCCGGATTATCCTTTAACTGATAAATGCCATATTTGTCAGTATTTCCATACAAGAGCTGTGCTTCCCTGTTGGAATCACTCTCTGCAAGTTCTTCCTGCATTGCCTTATCATGGGCTGCCTTTCTCTCCTTCATATCAATCAGCTCATCTGTATCCGTGTTATAACGCACATCCAGATGATACTCTCCGTACTCTCCGGAATCCTGATTGCCGATTTCTGCCGTCCATGCGCCTTTGCTCTCCAAATACGCCTGTATGCTCAACTTGTCATCATCCGACATTTCCGATAATGCCTGCATCAATTCCGGTCTGTCCATGCCATAAACATCAAGCAGGCTGAACTCTGAAAGATCGGTATTCTGTATAAGCAGAATACTTTCCTTTGTCTGTTCCTGTGATACTTCTCTGTTCCTTTGTATCTCCTGTAATTGTTCCTCTATCCCAGTAATCAACTCCGAAGCTGTCCTCCGTATCGTATCCATGGAAGCTCTCAGTTCCTTGGTATCTCTGCCACTGCTCCATCCGGCAATATATCCAAAGGAATAATCGGAAGTGTCCACTCCAAAATGCTGACATACTGTATAAGCTATGCTCTCAGCTTCCACTTCTTTGGTATTGCGGTCTTTTTTCATCTGCTCATCCTGCTCCACTTCCTTGCTATGCAGCTTGGAGTGAGCCACCTCATGGATCATGGTCTTTAAGGTCTGGCCCTCGCTCATGTTTTCCTGCACCGCAATCCGCTTTGCTTCCCTGTCATAGTAGCCTTTGGAATCTCCGGCTATCTCCTCCAGTTCAATCGGTACTGGCGAAATAGCTTCTACCGCACGAATCATATCCTGATACCCTTCCACATCTGAAAGAAGCTCCTTTGCCGCAAGTTCCGGTATCGGCTTTCCGTCTGTCTGCGCCACATCAAAAACGGATACTGCCCGGAATGCCGGAATTGTTATCTCGACTTCTTCTTTCTGCGGATTTCCGTCCTTATCAAGTAAAAGTTCTTGTGTGACCGGATCAATCTTGTCCCTCTCCTCTTTGATTTTATAGGGTGCCGGGGCAAGGATACGAATACCCTTTTCCCCCTTCTTAACGTGCCTGTCAAAATTCTTCTGCCAAGCCTTGAATCCGGCCACTAACGTAGCGTCTGGCTTTTGCATCGCAATTAACATAGTATTGTTAAAGCTGTAATTATGGAATTTTGACATGGTATTCAGATAAGTCTTGTACTTCTCGCTTTCAAAAAGCTCCTTGATACCCTGCTCTAGCTTCTCCGTTATTTCCTGTACTTTCTGTTTTTCTGTTTTAGATTCTGCCATAGTATTTCCTCCATCTGCTTATTTTTTGCATGACAAAAGGCAGCCATTATTGACTGCCTTTGCATAACTACGATATTCACTTATAAACCTTTATCATTACTGCCCGTATTCGTTTTGATTTCTGCAATGTACTCCTGTCTCCTTTCTGCACCTGTCACTGTAAATGTTTTTACAAATAAAAAAGACAACCAAGATTTTGTTTCTTAATTGCCTGTTTCTATGCTATTAAATTTTTATTGAACCGATAACCAACTCCCCAAACAGTCTGTATATAGCTTGGCTTGCTAGGATTATCCTCTATCTTCTCCCGAATATTCCGGATATGGCTCATGACGATGTTGTAATCGCCGGAATAGGATTCTTTCCACACAATGTCATAAATCTGTTCCTTACTGAACACTATTCCCGGATGCTTTGCAAAAAGCTTCAAGATTTCAAACTCGGTATATGTAAGCTCTATCTCCTGATTTTCCCGAATGATTACCCGTTGAACCTCATCTATCATAAGACCTTTGAAATTCAACAGATGCTCGTTCATACCTGACATCTGAATGACTTCTTCCTGTTCCTGAAAAATATCTGTTCTGCAATGAACTGTTGGATAAATTAACCCGCATTATTCCACCCTCTCCTGTAAATTACCTAATCTGTTCAGCACTTCATACATCCGGCCATTGCCAAATATATAATTTTGCAAAACAAGCGGCTTCCCCACCTGCCTGCTTTCCCGGTACAGCTTCATATAAGCATCCTTCGCTTGATAAAAGCTGTCTTCCAATTCTTCCATCTCTTTTGTTGGCATTTCAAAAATTTTCCCCTGAATGACCTGCCCCTGGGCTGCTATTCTTGCACAGGATTTCTGCCATGCCGCTTCCTGCTCAAATTGTATATCCAGCCACTCTATCTCATCTTCTTTTGTCAGCGGCGTCCCATCTACCTTATAATACTGTTCATTTTCATAGCGCTGTTCAATTTCAGAATACAGCCTTGCATAACTCAATCCGCAGGCATTTACAACATCAGTATAGTCATACTGCCCTTTTTCTTCCCTAATTTCTTTTAATATTCCGGCTCTCATATCGCTGAACGATGTAACCGAATGCACAACTGTATGCTTAATTTTATCCATTAAATTTTCCCTGTTTTTCGATAATTGAGAAACCTCTAAAATATCCTTATGAAACACTTTCTGGTCTTCATTTTGGCTTTCCTGTTTTCCCAAATATTCCCTATCAAACTTGAAAAAATCCGGCAGATGAATAGGATGACTTAAAAATGTAATTGACATATCTCTTTCTCCTTACTTAAAAGCACTATCCGTAACCGCTTCCGTCATAGCATTTGCTTCATAAGCATTAGACGCTTTTGACAACAGCCTTTCATTGTTCCACGACCGTAATAATCGGCTTCTTTCCTGTTCCTGCTTTGCAATCTTTTCATTCAACATTTCCTGCTGCTGTTTTTTAACCTGCGCCCGTTTTTCCAGATATTCTTCCAAAAGCTCTTTTTGTCTATCTTTCTTGTTGCTTGTCTTTTTATAAAAACTGTTTTGTGAACGAGCATAAAATTCCGATTGATTATTAACACCAGACCATGAATCGCCCCTATAATCTTTAGCAGTAGCTCCTACAGTGAGCACCATAGAAGCTTCCAACGGTGCAAAGGACGAAGTTAAGTCACGTTTAAGTGCTGATAATATCTTTTCCCTGTACTCCGGATCATCTTTCATATTCTTAAATGCTTCCTCTGATATGTTGATAGCCACATTGGTTATAGTTCTATTTCTGGGTATCTTATCAATTTCAGCATAAAATTCCTTTTTGAAAATCGCCATTTCTTCCGCTTCTGATAATTCCTTTGTATTGCCCGTTTCTCCCGTGCTGTTTACGCTCTTTGTACTTTTCGTTGTTGCAACATTGTTCTGATAATAACTCTGTCCTACTCCACTAATAGCCATTTTTAATCCTCCTTTATCAGCACTTTTTCATAATATCCGATAGTATGCTTGTTGCTGTTCCTTGTTTGTAATTTATACTTTTAAAGGCTACCAAAAACTTCTCTTTAGCCTGCTCCATTATTGATACTGCGGTTTTCTGATATTTTGTATCAAACATTTGAGCCTTATCTTGTGTTTTTACTTCATTTTGAGGGCTATTTCTACGGAAATACCATGAACTGCCTGCGTTTTCAAATGCTTTATTGGTTTGTTGACAGGTAATATATCCTTCTAAATTTGCCAGACGCATTTTAAAGGCTTCGTCCAATCCGGCTAAATCTTCGTCAAGTGTCAATGACCTTTTCCCCGTAAGTTCGTAGGAAACTTCACGATCTCCATTTTCATGTTCTTTTACGATTTCATTATAACGGGTTTCATATGTATCCATTATAGATTTCATCACATCTTCAACATTATAATTCCCGTCTTTTAATGTTAGGCTGCTAATATCCCGCATTGCGGTATAGTGTTCCCAAGCAACCTCATTTGTATTTTGTATTGTCAGTTCCCTGACATTGGTATAATCCGAATCGGGTTCAAATTTGCTTGCCATTTCCCGCTGCATATTTCTTCCTGCATCAGAAATAGAAAGATTTGCCTACTGCTTCACCATCTTTGAGATTGCTTCCCTAACAGTTGCTTTTCCCCGTATATAATTTGTAGTCGTTCCCAAATAATCATAATTATGTCCGACTCCATTAATAGCCATTTCCTAATCCTCCATTGTCATCAATTTTTTATATTGCCGCCCCTGCCCCCTTGCAATAAGTCCGGGCAGTCCGCAAAAGCAAAGGTTTATGCGCCTTGCGGAATATGAACAATTTCTCCTTATGCCTTTATATCAAAACTTGCCCCTGTCGGCGCAGATGTACCAGAAACCGCAGCTAAGAGGTTCTGCGTAACACTTTTTACATCAGTGCCAGTAGCTGATATTGTAAACGTTTCATCTTCTGTCAGCTTCTCCAACTGCGCCTTTTTCTCTGCCCGTCTCTTAGCTGCCTTTTCTTCTGAGATTTTTCTTTCCTCACGCTTTTTCTATAATCTTTCTTTTTGTTTCTTTTCCGCATTCAATGTAGTTGAATTTTGTTTTGAACCACTGGTTCTTGTCATACCTCCGCAAGTAACAGAAGCATTCCCATCGGCATCTATTACAGTTGTAACACCATGTATCACTGCATTATCAGCTTTGGCTTGTGCAAACATTCTATTCTGTCCCGGTACTGCACCAGTTAAATTAAACTCTACTTTCTTGGCAAATTCCGGATCATTTGCCATTTTCTTTAGACATTCGCTAGAAAGATTTATTACCACTTTATTTTCATTTCCACTCATAAGACTGCTACCCGTATTAAAAGTAATCTCCGGGAACTTTTTACACAGTTTCTCATAGTATTCCTGCACTTTGTCCTTGCTGTTTGTCTTTACCTCCGTTGCTACATTAGTGTTTCACACTCTTCTACTTCGAGAATTAATTGCTTTTTCATATCCTGTCATAAAACTCGCTATATTAAACAATTCCACCGTGCTTATATTGCTGTTCCCGAAGCTTATCCAACGATTTTGCTCCATCCGGGCTATACAAATCCAATAATTCCAAAAAATTACCAGACTCCTTACACCCATTCAATATCATACGCATACTATCCGCATCTTTACCGAATAACATACCCAACAGACTCATATCATACTGATTTTGACTATCACTTAATACTCCCTGCTGATGTAAATCCTCCATAAAACCATAAGAACGAACCTCGGAACCTATTCGCATCGCCACATTATATAAATCCGGATCAACAGTATGAAGATAATTTAGGTAGCGTGTCTCAATATTTCTATTGGGCGTGCCGCTCATCATCCAATTTGCTATATCTTCCAAAGATGCACCTATGGCAGCATCATCAATCAAATGCATCTGCCATCTTCCGCTTTCAGTCTTTGTAAAGGTATATTTTCCATCTTCCGAATACAATGTATTTGACCATGAGTTTTTTGGAGCCGCCTGGTCTCTGACAAGCACTTCAAATGCATCCATTGCAACTCTGTCTGGGATACACTTTTTCTCATCTGTTGGTAATTCCATTTTCCCCAATGCTACTGCAGTTTGCACTAGTTCATAATCCGATATGTTTTCTCCATGATAAAAATAAGAATTTTGTTCTTTCAATTTATCAAATGATGCCGGTAGTTTTACTTCTGCCAACTGTTCTTTGGAAACCTCAGTCCAATCTTCTTTTTTCTTACTACCTGCGGTCTGCATCTGCACTCTCGAACCGTTTGTAATCTTTGTACCATATTTTGCATTTACCATATGTTCTGTTATTGTCACATGTGCAAACTGAAATAAACTCCTTTGGTTTCTTGTATTTCCGTAACCTTCAACTTTCACAGCATATGGAAATGATGACTTCGTATTCAAAACAGAGTAAGTACCTGTATAAAATGTATTTGCCGCTTGTATTCTCATAATATAACCTCCAATCCAAACAGAAACAGCGTCTATTTTCACATTCAATCCCTTGAAAACAGACGCCATCCTTAGCTCATAATATTTATCGACATTTATTCATTTTTCTTTACAGAATGGAACGAAACCTGAAATTTGGGCGTGCCTCTTACTATATCTGTAACCCTATAAGTTTTCGATACTCCTTTGCATTTTCACAATCTGATACAATTCCTGATTGCGCATCCAAGCAAAACGGTAACATCTGCCAATCCTCATTGCCACATGCTCCTACCAATAACAATTTTCTGCCATAAATGACCTCCATTTTGTACGATAAAAGGCAGCCACTACTGACTGCCCTTACATCAACTGCTATAACATTTTTAATAATCCTGCTTTTATTCCCAACCCGAATAGTGCTGACAGGTTGGGAATAAAGTTGGGAATAAAACTTTTTTTATAAAATCTGATCTTTCCCCTTTGCCTTATCCACTGCATCCCTTCCTGCAGGTGTCCCAGACACTCTTGCCTTCATTGCTGCGAGCCTTTCTTGCAATGAAGTCCGTTCTGCTGGTCGGTCTGACAGCTTATCATCCGTAACCGTTTTTCCAAGATTACTCTGCTTTGCTGGCATATCAGCAACCTCATCCCCTTTTTTATCCACCGATTTCACATCTTCATGTGTTTTTTCCGGTTCCGTGGCTTCGTCATCCATGCCAATCGCATCATCGCCCTTTTCATCCATGTTAAGCAAGGCATTAAGTTCTGCAAGACGTTCCAGTTTCTCGGAAAGCTCCGCTTCCTGCGGAAACGGCTTGTCTACTTCTGCTTTTGCTGTTTCAAGCTGATGTTCCACATTGGAAAGTTTCGTCTGTGCTTCCTCAAGTTGTGCTGGCATTGCTTCCAGTGCATTGTTGATTCTTGTGATATTTCCGAGCGGATCAGTGCCGACTTCCATCGGATGGCTCATGGCTCCTTTGACATTCATTACAAATTTATTGTTGAAAGAATCAAAAGTTACATTCAGCTTAAATCCAAGATATTCCCCTACATCCGCACTGGCATTGATGCCTTTGATTTCCTTACACATGGCTATGATTGCAGTTCCTGCTTCCTTTTTATCTGTATATGGCTTTCCTCCCACCTGCATGAAAAATTGTTCCTTATCCTCCGGCTTATTTTTCGCATATTTTTCCATATCAGCGGTAAAACCTTCGATACGTTCCTTGAAAATAGCGATCTGATGCGGATAATGCTGTGTGATGTTATCCTCCAGCCTGTATTTCTGACTGGTATGGTTTGCCTTCATCAGTTTCAATTTCGATACCTGAATATCGAGATCCATCTTTTCTTTTATGTAGGGATTACCTGTTGCAAGTGCCTTAACCTCCGCATAGGAAAGTGCCGCTTCGTCCACATCCTCACAGCTTCGCACCGGGGATTTACTGGTCATAATCTGTCCGATGAATTTCTGCTTATTCTCAATGAGCTGCCATGAATAACTGTCAAACGTACCTTCCGTAACATAACGAAATATCTTTACTTTATCATTCTGGTTGCCCTGTCGTAAGATTCTTCCCTCCTGCTGTTCAATGTCAGAAGGTCTCCAAGGCACATCCAGATGATGCAATGCAATCAGTCTGTCCTGCACATTCGTACCGGCTCCCATTTTAGCGGTGGAACCTAATAAAAAACGAACCTGTCCGCTTCTTACTTTTGCAAACAGCTCCGCTTTTCTGAGTTCTGTATTGGCATCATGGATAAATGCTATCTCATTCTCCGGCACTCCTTTTTCCATGAGCTTATTTTTTATATCCTCATACACATTGAAAGTGCCATCGCCCTTCGGTGTCGATAAATCACAGAAAATCAACTGTGCTGACTTCTGCTCTTTGGTATCTTGCCATATCTCATAGGCTTTCTCCACACAGGTTGCCGCTTTTGAATTTTCCTCATCCGGCAGCATATCGTTGAGCAGCCTCTGGTCAAGTGCCAGCTTTCTTCCGTCATTGGTAATCTTTAGCATGTTGTCCTCGTAAGGCTGTACCTGCCTGTCCCGGACTGCTTCGGCACGTTCCGCTAGGGACGCTACCATGTCTTTCTGGAACTCGCTCGGCTTTAGAACCACATTTTCATATTCTGCTTCCGGCACAGGAAGTTTTAACATATCCGGTGTCTGAATGTCCGCACTCT